>CAZEPA010000511.1:0-3580 GCA_964513955.1 uncultured Anaerolineae bacterium
CAAGGTCAGTTTCTTCTCGAAACCTTTGGTGACGCCCGACACCATGTTCGCCAAAAGCGCGCGCATCGTGCCGGAATGGGCGCCGCCATTTTCAGCGCCTGCTACCGCCTTACACTGCAGTCTGTCGCCCTCGCGCTCAATGCTCACCGCCGGGTGAACGGCCTGTTTGAGGGTGCCGAGCGGGCCCTTGACGCTGATTTCAGCGGCCGCTAGCGTGACATCAACGCCCTTGGGCAGTTCGACAGGATATTTTGCAATTCGTGACATCGCTCTCTCCTTACGCCACGATGCACAGCACTTCGCCACCAACATTCGTGGCGCGGGCGCGGCGGTCGGTCATGACACCTTTCGGCGTTGAAACGATGGCGATGCCTAGGCCGTTCATCACGCGTGGCAGGTCGCCAGAGCCCTTGTAAACACGCAGGCCAGGGCGCGAAATACGCTCGATGCGTTCGATCACGGGACGGCCGGCATAATACTTGAGCGCGATGTCCAGTTGCGGCTTGCCTTCAGCATCACGCACGGCAAAATCGTCAATGTAGCCCTCGTCCTTCAGCACAGCGGCAATAGCCGCCTTTAGCTTTGAAGCCGGCATGGCAACGGAGTTTTTTTGAGCTAACTGCGCATTACGAATGCGCGTCAGCATATCGGCGATCGGGTCTGTCATGCTCATTCTCGATCTCCTCTTACCAGCTGGCTTTGATCATGCCAGGCACTTCGCCGCGCATGGCTACTTCGCGCAGCTTGTTGCGGCACAGGCCGAATTTACGGTAATAGCCACGTGGCCGGCCAGTCAGTTCGCAGCGATTGCGCTGGCGCACGGGACTCGAATTACGTGGCAATTGCTGAAACTTCAGCCGCGCCTCCATGCGCTCCTCGACAGAGAGCTTGGCATTGTTGATGATGGCGTGGAGCTCGGCGCGTTTGGCGGCATATTTGGCTACCGTCTTGGCGCGCTTGGCTTCGCGATTCTTGAGTGCAAGTTTCGCCATGGTTCCCTCAGTTCTTGAAGGGGAATTTGAAGGCGGCGAGAAGCGCCTTGGCTTCCTCGTCGGACTTCGCGGTTGTCGTGATGCTGATGTTCATGCCTCGCAGGGCGTCGATCTTGTCGTATTCGATCTCTGCAAAGATGATCTGCTCCTTGACGCCCAGGTTGTAGTTTCCGCGGCCGTCAAATGCTTTTCCGGAGATGCCGCGGAAATCACGGATGCGCGGCAGGGCGATACTGACCAGGCGGTCGAGGAATTCATACATGCGCCCGCCACGTAAAGTGACCATGCAACCGATCGGATAGCCTTCGCGGATCTTGAAACCGGCAATCGATTTTCTTGACTTGGTCGTGACCGGCTTTTGCCCGGCGATCTTGGTCATATCGCCCACCGCATGCTCAAGCACTTTCTTGTCGCCGACCGCCTCGCCCACGCCCATGTTCAGCGTGATCTTGGTAATACGGGGCACTTCCATGACCGATTTATAACCAAACTTCTTGGTCAGCTCGGCCATCACGTTCTGTTTGTAGTATTCCTGTAGGCGCGCCATAAATTCTTCCTTACGCTTCCACGGTTTCGCCATTCGACTTGAACACACGCACCTTGCGGCCGTCGTCCAGCGTCTTGAAGCCGATGCGGTCTGCCTTCTGCGTGGCGGGATTGATCAGGGCCACGTTCGAAACATGTATCGGCATTTCCTTCTCGAGGATGCCGCCGGGCTGTCCCTTAACCGGATTCGGCCGGGTGTGCCGCTTGACTTTGTTCACGCCCTCAACAAGCACGCGATCATCTTCGTAGCGGCGCAGCACAGCACCGCGTTTGCCCTTGTCCTTGCCGGCGATAACAATCACGTCGTCGCCTTTGCGAATCTTGTTCATGGCCTGAATCCTCAGAGAACTTCGGGCGCCAGCGAAACGATCTTCATGAAGCGCTCGGTGCGCAACTCACGCGTCACCGGACCGAAGATGCGCGTGCCGATCGGCTCCAGCTTGTTGTTGAGCAGGACTGCCGCATTGCCGTCGAACTTGACGACCGAGCCGTCTGGGCGACGCACGCCTTTGGCGGTGCGCACTACAACAGCGCTGTAGACCTCGCCCTTCTTGACGCGTCCGCGTGGGGCGGCATCTTTTATGCTCACCTTGATCACATCGCCGATGCCGGCGTAGCGTCGCTTGGAGCCGCCCAGCACCTTGATGCACATGACAGAACGCGCACCCGTATTGTCGGCGACATTCAGTACCGTCTGCATTTGAATCATTTTTCTATCTCCAACTTAATCGCAGCCTTCGCCACGGTCAGTCTTGGAACCCGTCCGGGTTGGACCCAACCGGCGAACCAGCCAGGCATATAACTTGTTCGGCAACGACGATTCCGAACGAACAAAACAGCCCGTAATCTTAGCAATATTCGCTAGTCAAGTAAACAAGAAGTGCAAATTAAATCGTGCGGGCCTTTTCGACCACACGAACCACACGCCAGGCTTTGGTCTTGGAAACCGGGGCGCACTCCTCGATCTGCACCATATCCCCTGCGCCTGCCTCAAGTCCGTCGACATGGGCGGCATACTTGCGCGAACGGGTAACGATTTTGCCGATCGGGTGCTTGACTCGTCGTTCGACTAGGACTGTCACGGTTTTCTGCATCTTGTCGCTTACGACGCGGCCTGTCAGGGTGCGCCGCATTTTCTGGATTGCCTCGGTCATTTTGCTGGCGCCTTTTCACGCAACAGGGTTTTCACGCGCGCAATATCCTTGCGCACCTTGCCGATCTGGCTGGTGTTTTGCAATTGCTGAGTAGCTGCCTGCATACGCAGAGAGAACTGCGCCTTGCGCAATTCCAGCAGTTCCTTGTTCAGTTCGGCCATATCCTTGGCCCTGAGTTCTTTCGCTTTCATGATCACCCCACCTGGCGCACGACAAACGCCGTTTCGATCGGCAGCTTGGCGGCTGCCAGCGCGAAGGCCTCACGGGCCAATGCCTCGTCCACTCCGTCCATTTCGTAAATCACCTTGCCCGGCTGGATTTCGGCAACGTAGTACTCGGGGTTGCCCTTGCCGTTGCCCATCCGCACCTCGGCAGGCTTCTGGGAAATGGGCTTGTCCGGGAAGATGCGAATCCAGATGCGCCCGCCACGCTTGATATGGCGGGTCATTGCACGACGGGCAGCCTCTATCTGTCGGGCGGTAATGCGGCCCCGGCCGATGGCCTTGAGACCGTATTCGCCGAAGCTGACCTTTGCACCGCGAGTGGCGATGCCCTTGTTGCGGCCCTTCTGCTCTTTGCGATATTTTCTGCGTGCTGGTTGCAGCATGTCTATTACTCCTTACCTTCGACCGCCTTGGGCGCAGCAGGTTTTCGCACGCGCTTTGCAGGCGCCTTGGCAGGCGCAACTGCCGCAGGCGTGGCCTCAGGCTTGGCTTCAGCAGACTTGGTTGCGGGCTTGCGTGGCGTGCGCGTCTTTGCAGCCGGTTTTGCCTCCTCTGCACCCTCGGCCTTGGCTGTCGGGCGTGGAGGGGCCTTCCGCATCTTCTTTGCCGGTTCCTCGGCGGGCGCGGCTTCCGGCGCGGCCGCCAACTGTTCGTTTCGCGCCAT
>CAZEPA010000512.1:0-3574 GCA_964513955.1 uncultured Anaerolineae bacterium
TGGTACGCACGATGTTCAAGAGTAAGATTCATCGGGCCACGGTGACGGGCGCAAATGTTCAGTATATTGGCAGTATCACGATTGACGCCGAGCTGCTGGCTGCGGCCGATCTGTACGAATACGAGAAGGTGCAGGTGGTGGATGTGGACAACGGTCAGCGCCTGGAGACCTACGTGATCGCCGGCGCGCCCGGCAGCGGCGAGGTATGCTTGAACGGCGCCGCGGCCCGCCTGGTCTCTCCCGGGGACAAGGTCATCATCATGTCCTACGCGCAGGTGCAGGAGCCGATTCCCCAACCCTGGACGCCGACGGTGGTCTTTGTGGATGTGGACAATCATATCGTGCAGGTGACGGGCGAAGAGAAGGCCAATACGCGCTTCGCTGATTATGTGCCAGGGTTGAGTTTGAACTAGCCGCCGATGTAGGATGCCTGGTAACTTTTCACCTAGCGAGCCGGTTTGGACAGGATTGACAGGATGCACAGGATTCTTGCCCTGCGGTCGGCACAACAAGCAAGACGAAAAGCCAAATATCCTGTCAATCCTGTAAATCCTGTCTTCGTCCCTGGCAGGCTGAGTAGTCACGACGCCCATGAAAGCGGCGACTGAAAGAGAGCCATGGCTATGCTGACCGCAAGCGCAACCGAGTTCAACGAGACGCAGCGCCCTACGCTGGCAATTGCGGGCGCGGGACGCGTCGGCAGCGCGCTGGCCCTGCTGCTCAGCGAACGCGGCTGGCCGATCTGCGGCGTCTGGAGCCGTTCGCCGGATTCGGCCGACCGCCTGGCACAGCAAGTCGGCGCGGCGACCTGGACCGACCCGGCCGGCCTGGCCGAGGCGGAGTTGGTGCTGCTGACGGTGCCCGATGGCGCTATCCACGCTTGCGCGCAGACGATTGCGCAGGCCGGTGGTTGGCGCGACGGGCAAGGCGTGGTGCATTGTTCGGGCGCGGTGGAAGTGGCGGCCCTGGCGCCGGCCCTGGCCACCGGCGCGTGGATCGGCGGTTTTCATCCCTTGCAGGCCGTTGCCACGATCGAGGCCGCGCTGGCCGTGCTGCCCGGTAGTTTCTTCGCCCTGGAAGGCAACGGCCCGCTGCGCGACTGGCTGCCAGCCCTGGCAACCGCGTTGGGCGGAACCTGGCAATGGCTCAAGCCGGGCGCGCGGCCGCTCTACCATGCGGGTGCGGTCTTTGCCAGTAACTATGTGGTGACGCTGTTCAGCGTTGGGGTGCGTTTGTTGACGCAGGCCGGTTTGACACCGGAACAGGCCTCCGCAGCCCTGGTCCACTTGACCACAGGCGCGGTGCGTAATCTGGCGGCCGTCGGCCTGCCTGGCGCGCTCACCGGCCCCATCCGCCGCGGCGACGCGGCCACGCTGATTCGCCATCTCCAGGCCCTGGATGCCACGGCCGCGGACCTGGCCGATCTTTACCGCGCCCTGGCCTGGCAAACGTTGCCCTTGGCCCAGGCGCTCAACCTCGACCCACAGGCGCTGGACGCCGTGGCGCAGGTAGTGAGGTCAGGAATCCCAACCCAGTGAATCCTGAATGTTGAATCTTGCACTCCCGACGTGCGCGCCGAAAATTCCGTAGCGTTGCCTATTCATCATTCAGCATTGCCCCCGCCACTTTGCACTTTGTACTCTGCACTTTGTACTAAAAGGAGCTTTGTATGCGCAAAACGATTCGTCATTTTCAGCAGATGAAAGACCGCGGCGAGCGGATTCCGATGGTGACGGCGTACGATTACACCAGCGCGCGGCTGGCGGAGGCCGCAGGCCTGCCGATTCTCCTGGTCGGCGATTCGCTCGGCATGGTGATGCTCGGCTATGAATCCACCGTGCCGGTAACGCTGGACGAGATGATCCATCATGCCAAAGCCGTCGTGCGCGGCACGCAGAACGCGCTGGTGGTGGTGGATATGCCGTTCATGACCTACCACGTCAACCCGGAGCAGGCCCTCGTCAACTGCGGGCGGGTGATGCAGCAGACGGGCGCGCAGGCGGTCAAAATCGAGGGCGGGGCGCGCATGGCCGAGACGGTGCGCCGTCTGACTGACAACGGCATTCCGGTGATGGGTCACATCGGCCTGACGCCGCAATCGGTCAATCAGTTCGGCGGCTACCGGGTGCAGGGCCGCAGCCTGGAGGCGGCGCGCCAGCTGCTGGCCGACGCGGTGGCGCTGGAAGAAGCGGGCGCGTTTGCCATTGTGCTGGAACTCGTGCCGGCTGAACTGGCTGCGCTGGTCAGCAAACGCGTCCACGTGCCGACGATCGGCATCGGCGCCGGCCCCGGCTGCGACGGCCAGGTGCAGGTGTGGCATGACATGCTGGGGCTGTTTGAGGATTTTGTGCCCAAGCACGCGCGCCGCTTTGGGGAGTTGGGCAAGGCCGCGCGCGAGGCGCTGACCACCTATGCCGCCGAAGTACAGGCCGGCAGTTTCCCAACCGAAGCGCACAGCGTCCACATGGAGGCGGCCACCTGGACCGCGCTGATCACGGCCGCAGACGCCAGACCCGCGGCCGCCGACGACACGGCTGACGCCGCCAGCGCCGACGCCATCGTCGCCGTCTATGGAGGCAATGGCAAGCGCAAATCATGATCCAGATCACCTCTGTCGCTGACATGCACGCCGCGCGGCGCGGCTTGACCGGATCGGTCGGCCTGGTGCCCACGATGGGCTATCTGCACGCCGGCCACATCGCCCTGGCAGCACGCGCCCGCGCGGAAAACGACCATGTCATCGCGACCATCTTTGTGAACCCAACCCAGTTTGGCCCCCACGAAGACCTGGCCGCTTATCCGCGCGATTTGCCGCGCGATCTGGCGCTGCTGGCCGAAGCCGGCTGCGACATCGTGTTCACGCCATCTCCCGAAGCGATTTATCCGCCGGGCTTTCAGACCTACGTCACGGTGGAGGAAGTCGCGCGGCCGCTCGAAGGCGCGCGCCGGCCCGGTCACTTCCGCGGCGTCGCCACCGTGGTCGCCAAGCTGTTCAACCTGGCTCGGCCGACACGCGCTTACTTTGGGCAAAAGGATGCGCAGCAGGCGCGCGTGATTCAAACGATGGCGCTCGATCTGAATTTCGACCTGGAGGTTGTGGTCTGCCCCACGGTGCGCGAGCCAGACGGCCTGGCCATGAGCAGCCGCAACGCCTATTTGACGCCAGAGCAGCGCGCGGCCGCGCCGACGCTCTACCGGGCGCTGACGGCCGCGCAGCAGGTCTGGGCGCAGGGCGAACGCGATCCAAACCGCCTGCGCGCCTGCATGGCTGAGGTATTGGCGGCAGAACCGCTGGCCGCGGTGGAGTATGTCAGCGCGGCTGATGCGCACAGCCTGGCGGAGCTGCACGAGCCTGCACGTGAGGGCGTACTGCTGTCGCTGGCTGTGCGCATCGGACGCACGCGGCTGATTGACAACCTGGTGTTGTGAGGTTGGACAGGGAAACAGCGATTGAAATCGCGCCTGATGAGCGTACCGCCAGGCGCCCACCTGCGTGGACGCAGAAGCGGTCGGCGGCTCGCCTGCGGTTCGACAGGACGTTCGGCGAGCTCAGTCGAGCCGCTCACCGCACGGG
>CAZEPA010000513.1:0-3561 GCA_964513955.1 uncultured Anaerolineae bacterium
GTCCTTGCCATGCCCCGCAAGATGCGCCGTGCTGCGATTTGCTCGGCTCTTTCGGTGAAGGCGTCGGAAGCTGCGATTGTCGTGGTGGATGAACTGAAGGTTTCTGAGCCCAAGACCCGTTTGATGGCCAAAGCGCTCAACACCCTGGTGGGTGAAGCCAGCGCGCTGATCCTCATTCCGGCCAAGGAAACCTACGCGGATGTGATCCGTTCCACCCAGAATATTCCGGATGCCAAGATCTTGCTGGCCGGATATCTCAACGTCCACGATTTGCTGCAGTATGACAAGCTCGTTCTGCCGTTGTCTGCGCTGGACGTATTGCAGACCAACCTGGGATAGGTAGGAGAGAACCATGAGCACGATTTACGATGTACTCCGCCGCCCGCTGGTGACTGAAAAGTCCAATTTCCAGGCCAATCGCCTGCATCAGTATGTGTTTGAAGTGGCAGTCGATGCCAATCGAACCCTGATCAAGGATGCGGTTGAAACGTTGTTCGATGTAACAGTGCTGCGGGTGAATGTGATCAATGTTACGCCCAAGCGCACCCGCCGTGCGCGCAGCCGCCGGCTTGCCATCCGCAACGCTGGATACAAGAAGGCGATTGTCACCCTGGCGCCCGAAGACCGAATTGCGATCTTTGAAGGGGTGGAATAATGGGTATTAAAGTCTACAAACCAATTACGCCGGGTCAACGCAACAAGACCGGCTACAGCTTCGAAGAAATCACCAAGACGACCCCCGAACGCAACCTGATCGTGATCCGGCGCGCCACGGGTGGCCGCAACATGTACGGCAAGATCACCGTCCGCCATCAGGGCAGCGGCGTGCGCCAGTACATCCGCCTGGTGGATTTCAAGCGCAACAAGATCAACATCCCGGCCAAAGTCGCGGCGATCGAATACGATCCCAACCGCACTGCCCGCCTGGCGTTGGTGGTCTATGCCGACGGCGAAAAACGCTACATCCTGGCACCCGTTGGACTCAAGGTGGGCGACAGCATTTTGACTGGCCCGCAGGCGGAAATCCGCCCCGGCAACAGCCTGCCCATCGCCAACATCCCGGTTGGCACCATGATCCACAACATTGAGCTCAAAGAAGGCCGCGGCGGTCAGTTGGTTCGCTCGGCTGGCACGGCGGCTCAGTTGCTGGCCAAGGAAGGCGACTACGCTCAGTTGCGCCTGCCCTCCGGCGAAGTTCGCCTGGTTCGCCAGGTGTGCTACGCCACCATTGGCCAGGTGGGCAACCTGGAACACAGCAATATCAAGCTGGGAAAAGCTGGCCGCAAGCGCCTGATGGGCATCCGCCCGACGGTGCGTGGTACTGCCATGAGCCCGCGGGATCATCCCCACGGTGGTGGTGAAGGCCGTCAACCTGCTGGTATGCCGGGCCCGAAGAGCCCCTGGGGTATGCCGACGCGCGGTTACAAGACCCGCAAAAACAAGCAGACTGACAAGTACATTGTTCGCCGCCGCAATGCCGGCAACCGGTAATCGATGGTCACCGGTAGGTAACCGAGAAAGAGGGACGCTCTAATGTCACGATCGTTAAAAAAAGGGCCGTTTGTAGCTCTTAAGCTCTTGAAGAAAATTGAAGCGATGAATGCCCGCGGTGAAAAGAAGGTGCTGCGCACCTGGAGCCGCGCGAGCACCATCTTCCCTCAGATGTTGGGTCACACGATCGCCGTGCATGACGGCCGGCGCCACGTGCCGATCTATATCACTGAGAACATGGTGGGTCATCGGCTTGGCGAATTTGCTCCCACGCGTCACTTCCGCGGCCACGCCGCTTCTGAAAAGTCGTCGAAGGGAAAGTAAGCCATGGCAACCGATATCCGTGCTGAATTGCATAACTGCGGCCAATCGGCCCAGAAGGTACGCCTGGTGGTTGACCTGGTTCGCGGAAAGCCGGCAGTGCAAGCGCTGACGACGTTGAAGTTCTTACCGCGCGCGGCTGCCCCTGTGGTGTACAAATTGGTGGCTTCGGCCGTGGCCAACGCTGAAGAAAATTTCGGCGTCAGCCGCGACAATCTTGTCATTTACCAGATTATGGCCGATGAAGCCCCCACCCGCAAATGGCGCCGTTTTGGCGCGCGCGGCCGCTTCCGCCCGCTGCTGCGGCGTAACTCGCATATCACCGTCGTCTTGCGCGAACGGGAATAGCAGTCGGCCTGAGATAACTTGGGTTTGAAACGAGAGACCAGGAGAAATTATGGGTCGTAAAGTTCATCCGATTGGATTTCGTCTCGGCGTGCATCAGCCTTGGGAAGGCCGGTGGTATGCCGAAGGCAGCCAGTACTCCGATCAACTCTTGCAGGATGTTGCCATCCGCAAGATGATTCACAAGGTTGCTGACAAAGCCGGCGTTTCCCGCGTGGAAATTGAACGTTTCCCCGGGAAAGTCAAGGTGATTGTTCACACCGCGAAGCCTGGCATTTTGATTGGCCGCAAGGGCGACAGCGTCAAAAAGATCCGCGTCGACCTGGAAGCCATGCTGGGCAAGAAGATTGATCTCGAGATCAAAGAGATCAAATCGCCGGATTGCGATGCTTACCTGGTGGCGCTGAATATCGCCGGCCAGATCGAGCGCCGCATTGCCTACCGCCGCGCCATGAAACGCGCGCTGCAGCAGGCCATGCGCCAGGGCGCCCTGGGCATCAAAATCGAAGTCGCCGGCCGCCTGAGCGGCGCGGAAATGGCCCGCAGCGTTTGGCTGCGCGATGGCCGCGTTCCGCTGCAAACTCTGCGTGCTGATATCGACTTCTCCCGCGGCGAAGCCCTGACCCAATACGGCCGCATCGGCGTGAAAGTGTGGGTTTACAAGGGCAACGTGGTTGGTAACGTGGAAGAAAAGGTCGAAACGACCGAAGGCGTGTACGTTAGCGAGTAAGAACTGCGCTGGGCGTAAGCTCACGAGATTTTGAAGAGGTAGCAGCTATGTTGATGCCAAAACGTGTGAAGTGGCGCAAGCAACAGCGTGGCCGAATGACGGGCAAGGCCCTGCGCGGCGCAGCCATGGTGTATGGTGAATACGCCTTACAGGCTCAAGAGCCGGGCTGGGTAACTGCTCGCCAGATCGAAGCCGCCCGCCGCACGATCGTGCGCGCGATGCGCCGCCATGGTAAGTTGTGGATCCGGATTTTCCCGGACAAACCCTACACTCATCGCCCGCCCGAAACCCGCATGGGTAAAGGCAAAGGTGGTGTGGAGTACTGGGTGGCCGTTGTTCGCCCCGGCCGGATTATGTTCGAGGTCGGCGGTTTGGACCATGATGAGGCTGTTGAATGCCTCCGCCAGGCTGCTTACAAGTTCTCCATCCAGACGAAAGTGATCGCCCGTGCTGATCGGGCAGGAGAACGGGAATGAAACTTGAAGAAATTCGGCTCAAATCGATTGAAGAGTTGAAAGCGCTGCTGGCGGATACCCGCCATGAATATATGAACCTGCGCTTCCAAACGGTGACCGGCCAGTTGACGGATACCAGCCGTCTCAAGCAGACACGCCGCCAGATTGCAACCCTGGAGACCATTCTGCGCGAACGCGAGCTGGGGATTACTCGAGAAG
>CAZEPA010000514.1:0-3544 GCA_964513955.1 uncultured Anaerolineae bacterium
GCGCGATTGAGCGCACCGTCGGCCGCGGGGAACGGATGCCCATAGGCAAACCCAACCTGGCCCCGCGCACCAAACGGGTCCTGGAGCTGGCCATTGACGAAGCGCGGCTGATGGGCCATCATTACATCGGCACAGAACACCTCCTGCTGGGACTTGTGCGTGAGGGCGACGGCATTGCTGTCAACGTCCTGCGCAGCCTGGGCATCAACCTGGATAAGCTGCGCACCCAAACCGCGCGCAGCATCCTGCAAAGCCAGACTCAGCTCACCAAAGAAAAACAGAAGGCCGACCGCAAGACGCCCATGCTCGATCAATTGGGCCTCGATTTGACCACGCTGGCGGAAGAAGGCAAGCTTGATCGCGTCATCGGCCGCGAGAAGGAAATCGAGCGCGTGGTACAGATTCTGTGCCGGCGCACGAAAAATAACCCCGCCCTCATCGGCGAGCCGGGCGTCGGAAAAACGGCCATTGTCGAGGGCCTGGCCCAACGCATCGTCGAAGGCAATGTGCCGGAGCTGCTGCTCAACAAGCGCGTGCTGACGCTCGACGTCGGCTCGTTGGTTGCGGGTACGATGTATCGCGGCCAATTCGAAGAGCGGCTCAAGAAGGTGATCGAAGAGATCAAAAACACGGCCAGTATCCTCTTCATTGACGAAGTGCACATGCTGGTGGGCGCAGGCTCAGCCGGCAGTGCAGTTGACGCGGCGAATATCCTCAAACCAGCCCTCTCGCGCGGTGAGCTGCAGTGCATCGGCGCCACCACGCTAGACGAGTATCGCCGCTACATCGAAGGCGATGCCGCGTTGGAGCGACGCTTCCAGCCTGTGCAGGTCTTCGAGCCGACCATCGAAGAAACCGTGGAGATTCTGCGCGGGGTCAAAGGCGCCTACGAGACCCATCACAAGCTGGAAATCACTGAAGACGCGATCCACGCCGCGGCCACGCTGGCCGCGCGCTATGTCGTGGATCGCTTCTTACCCGACAAAGCCATTGACGTGATTGATGAGGCCGCCAGCCGCGTACGTATGTACAAAGCGCCCTATGCACGCAACTTGCGCGAGACCTTCGTTACCCTGAAGTCGCTGCAGAAAGAAAAAGAAGAGGCGTTGAACACGCAGCGCTATGACGACGCCATTGACCTGCGCTACCGCGAGGTGGAGCTGGAACATGAGCTTGACCAGCTGCGGATGGGCTGGGAAGATGTTGATAATCGCCCCAAAGTGATGGCTGAAGATGTGGCGGAAGTCGTTTCCATGTGGACTGGCATTCCGCTCATGCGCATTGCGGGCGAAGAGTCAGCGCGTTTGCTCGAAATGGAGCAGGAGCTGCATCGGCGCGTGGTGGGCCAACAAGAGGCGATTGATGCCGTCAGCAAGGCAGTGCGCCGCGCACGCGCCGGGCTTAAGGATCCCAAGCGCCCGATTGCCACCCTGATCTTCCTCGGTCCGACCGGCGTCGGCAAGACGCTGCTAGCCAAGACGTTGGCCGAGTTCCTGTTTGGCAGCGAAGAAGCGCTCATCAAGATTGACATGAGCGAGTTCATGGAACGGCATAATGTCAGTCGCCTGGTCGGCGCGCCGCCCGGCTACATCGGCTATGAGGAGGGCGGTCAATTGACCGAGGCGGTTCGGCGTCGCCCCTACTCAGTCGTATTGCTGGATGAGATCGAAAAGGCCCATCCTGAAGTCTTCAACATGCTGCTGCAAATCATGGAGGATGGACACTTGAGCGACGCCAAAGGTCGTCGCGTCGATTTCCGCAACGCCATCATCATCATGACCTCGAACGTGGGCGCGCAGTTGATCAAGCGCGCGACCAGCCTGGGCTTCATCCCGAACCGGGATGAACAGAAGAAGGTCGAAGATGAATACCAGGCCATGCGCGAGCGGGTGACCGAGGCGCTCAAGAAGACTTTCCGGCCGGAATTCCTGAATCGAGTTGACGGCGTGATGGTTTTCCGCGCGCTGACCAAGCAACAAATCACCGACATCGTTGACCTGGAGCTGAAGCGCGTGCATTGGCAGCTCAGTGAGCACAACATCAGCTTGCAGATCAGCGAAGCCACCAAGGAACATGTCGCGAACATCGGCTATGATCCAGACTACGGCGCTCGCCCGCTGCGCCGAGCCATTCAGAATCTGCTGGACGACCCGCTGAGCGAAGGGGTCCTGGCAGGCCGCTTCAGCCCCGGCGACACCGTCCTGGCAGACTACAATCCAGACACGAAGGAAATCGAGCTCAAGGTAATTGCCTCCACGCCCGCGCCTCCCAGTGTGCTGGACGATCTTGTGATGGAGCAGTTGCTGGAGCCTGTCCTGGAGTAAACGCCGGTCAGCGAAAGAACTGCACAGCAAAACGAATAGACGATGGGGAGCTGGGAGTATGCCCGGTTGAGAGGAAGTCCCTGGCCGTCAGGCCACTGGCTTCGACCCTTTGAACCTGACCTGGATAATGCCGGCGTAGGGACATGCGGATGTCGCGCATAAGGCCGCTTCACTCAGGTGAGGCGGCCTTTCTTGTCAGTGTCCCATGCGCCGGGCGTACAACCGTAGATGAAAATGGTGCGCAAGTCGCGTCCCTCCCGTGGCTTGGGCGACCGCGTTATTTTCAGGCCAGGATCGGTCAGAATCTGAGGAATTATGCGAGCCATTATAGTCGCAGGCAGTCCAGAGGTCAGCCGACCACCCAGCCTGCAGCCGGAAGCTGGCGACCTGGTGATCGGCCCGGACTTGGGCGCGGCGCACTGCCTGCGCTGGGGTTGGCGTCCCAATCTGGTCATTGGCGACCTGGATTCGCTGCCAACCGCGGCGCAGGCCACCTTGACCGCCCAGGGCAGTCCGTTCATCGTCATGCCGACGCGCAAGGATGAAACGGACCTGGAGTTGGCTCTGGATTATGTGCTGCAGGCAGGCGCCGCGGTCATCGTGATCGTAGGCGTGCTGGGCGGGCGGATTGACCACACGCTGGCGAATCTCCTCCTGCTGACGCGCGCCGATTTGGCCGGACGTGACGTCTGCCTGGTTGACGGCAACCAAACGGTACGCGCGCTGCGGCCAGGGCGCCCGCTGATCATTGCCGGCCAACCAGGCGACACCTTGTCGCTCATTCCGGTTGGCGGTGCGGCCAGCGGCGTGACCGCACGCCACGTGGAATGGCCGCTGCACGAGGCCACGCTGCCGTTAGGCGCGGCGCGCGGCGTCAGCAATATCCTGATTGGCCCGGCCGCGGAGCTGAGCATCGAACAGGGCTTCATCCTGGTGGTGCACATCGAGGACAAAACTCATGCTTAGACGAACATTCCTGAACATCGCCCTCATTTCCCTGCTGACCGTGGTGAGCGTGGCCGCCTGTGTGCCAGCGGCGCCGACGGCGAATAACACACCAACCGGTCCTCGCACGCTGACCATCATGACGCATGACAGCTTTGCGGCCAGTGAAGCGGTGATCAAAGAGTTCGAAGACGCCAACCACGTCACGATCAAGATCCTGAAGGCCAACGACGCCGGCAGCGCGCTCAACCAGGCCATCCTGAGCAAGGATAACC
>CAZEPA010000515.1:0-3532 GCA_964513955.1 uncultured Anaerolineae bacterium
GGTTTCCTTTCTGTGTGTGGTAGAATGGCTGCAAGCACTTCAGGGGCAGGGAGACAGTCGCATGCATATCTTCGAGCGAGCTCTAAGCGTGAGCGTTGAGAACATCGAACTTGAACTCAGAGGGCACACTGCGGTTGAATGGTCTGGCTTTCTGCTCAACCCTCGCCGCTTGCGTGGTAGTGATTTTCTGATGCGATGGTCGCAAGGTGCATGGAGCGAAGAACGCGTCATTCAAGCTGTTCACGATAGCCAACGATTTTTTGCGATTCCATATGGACCAAGCGGAGCCGCACCGGATGACGATGTTCGAGCCTTTGAACTCTACTTTGAGCGTCTTGAAGCTGCGGGCCTTGGCGCCATCAAACGCCCCGATCTCTTGATTTTCGAGGTATCAGACCGGGAGTTAGTAACAAGGCTGGTCGATGGCCTGGGCGGCATAGGCGAGCTGCCCTTTACGCCTGAAGACAATCTTGTTATGCAGACATTACTGAAGAAGGCCATTCTGGCCGTTGAGTGCGAGAATAGTCTGTGGAAAGCCGCTCACATGCCGGACTATGGCGCAGTGTTGAAGACCCAGAAAAGACTTGGCGGCAAACCAGGGCTGAAGAAAAACGCGGTGTTGCCCACCATCATCGTGAAAGAAGAAGATCGCAATCCTCTGCGATCGTGGCAACATGCCAACGGTATTCCGATTCACATCTGGCACGTGTTTTTTGATCTCGCTTACGGCATTTCTTTCGATGAAGCAGAGAGACTGATTGAAGAGGGTTACATTCTGCCCACTGAGCAGATTTTCCAAGCCCCAAGTGGCGCGACGACCAAGAAATTGCTTTACAAATTCTATTACCACTACGGTTACCCGCTGGGTGACGCTGAAGAACAACCTGAATTGAAAGCCAGGTTCATCGAAGACAAAAACGGTCACATTTTGCCTTATGTGCACTTTGAAGGCGGCAAAATGACCTTGCGTACCGAAGCGTTACAGGTTTTGGGAAAACACCGACATGCAGAAGATTGACCGTAACGCGTTGCCTGCCGGGGGCGATGCCAGGGAAATGCTGCGCGTCAAAGGGCAGTTTTGGACCCCCGATTGGATCGCAGAGGCCATGGTCGACTACGTATTGGCCGAACCGTGTTCCATGCTCTTCGATCCGGCGGTTGGCGCAGGTGCGTTCTTTCGCGCCGCCAAGACCGTGGCCAGTGAACGAGGGTTTCGCAGTATCGCTCTGAGCGGCATGGACATTGACCCAGCCGCGCTTGCGCAAGCCCTTGACGACGGCCTGACTGAGAGCGACCTAGCATCCGTAACCATCGGCGATTTCGTCCTGCAGCCGACGCAGACAAAGTATCCCGCGATTGTTGCAAATCCGCCCTATATTCGCCATCATCGCATTTCTCAAGAAACCAAAGAACAACTCAAGCGCCTGAGTCTGCAGACGACCGGCAAAATTCTGGATGGGCGAGCCGGTCTTCATGTCTATTTCCTGATTCGCGCCTTGTCGCTGTTGGAACAAGGCGGGCGGTTGGCTTTCATCATGCCCGCAGATACCTGCGAAGGCAAATTTGCGCATGATTTGTGGCGTTGGATAGCCGGAAATTTTGCATTGGACGCTGTGGTCGCATTTGCTGCCGAAGCATCCCCTTTTCCTGGTGTGGATACCAACCCCCTCATTTTCTTCATACGCAACGCAAAACCGAAATCCCTATTCTTCTGGGCAAAATGCTATGAGCCTCAGACGGCATCGCTCAAGCAGTGGGTGCGGTCTCGTTTTACTATGGTTTCGGGAAAAGCCCTCGCCGTGACGGCGCGCGATCTGTCCGAAGGACTCGCTACTGGACTGTCGCGTTCGCCTGTAGTGAGTCAATCGGGCCTCTATGTTCTCGGTGACTTTGTGAACGTCGTACGTGGAGTTGCTACGGGCGCCAATGAATTCTTCTTTCTGACCGATGAACAGGCCCAGAAAACTGGCATTCCCAGCGAGTATTTTATCAGGGCTATTGGACGAACCAGGGATGTTCCCACGGATGAGATCACCCAAATGACCCTCGAATCCCTGCGCGCGCTGGGGAGGCCTACGTGGCTCTTGACCCTCCAAGGGGTTCCTCGTGAGGCTTTTCCCGAAGCGGTACGAATCTACCTGAGCGAGGGCGAAGCAATGGGTTTGCCTCAACGTCCTCTGATTTCTCAGCGTAAGCCGTGGTACCGGATGGAAACGCGTGCGGCGCCCCCATTCCTATTTGCGTATCTTGGGCGGCGTCATTCCCGATTCATTCGCAACACCGCCCAGGTTATTCCACTCACCGGTTTCTTATGCGTCTATCCCAAGAGCAATGATCCTGATTACCTGACGCGACTGTGGGGGATTCTGAGCCATCCTGACACCATTGTCAATCTCGCCATGGTTGGTAAGTCGTACGGTGACGGCGCTATCAAGGTGGAACCCCGTTCCCTGGAGAAATTGCCAATCCCGCACCATGTCATCGCGCAATTCGGTCTGCCGTCACAGATGCGCCTGTTTGAACAGCAGGAATCCTATGGCACAGGTTCAATTCCCGGTGATGCACCGTTCTGAGCCGTCGTCGCGGTCTGTGCGCTAGTCATCGTGCCCAACCCCGCGCACATCGCCGCGCGTGAGTGGCGCGCTGCGTTCTACCGGCGGCAGGCGGAAGCGATCGCTGCTGTCCGACGCGTGCAGTGAGCGCACGCGCGTCTCCGGCGCCGGCGCTTCGCCCAGGAGCGTCTCGCTGGGCGCACTGGGCGTAAACGGCCCTGGCGCAAACGTGGGTACATCTTTTGGCGCCGGTGATTCAGGCCGCCCTTGGCCCCAGTAAATGACCTGTTTCCACGCGGCTTGCACATCGTCCGCAAAGATCACCAGCAGATCGCCGCGCTGCGCAGTCGCCAGCGCCGCGGCAATGGCCTCGGTTTCGTCCCACACCTCGGCAATGCGCGCTTCCGGCAGGCCAGCCGCGGCCGCCGCGCGGTGAATCAAGCCGGCCACTTCACCGGCTGGACGCCCGCGATGACCGTGGTCTTCTCGGCAAAAGAGCAGATCGAAAGTCGAACCGGCAATCTCGCCGATAGCCTGGATGTCCTGGTTGCGGCGGTCGCCTGGGGCCGCAACGACGCCGATCGCGCGCCCCTCACGCGGCAGCGCATGCACCAGATCGGCCATGGCCTGCACGGCCGGCGGGTTATGGCCGTAGTCCACGATCACGCGGAAAGGATGCTGATCGTAGACATTCAAGCGTCCAGGCACCTGGAAGTGACTGCTGTCAAAGGTACGCAGGCCCTGGCGGATGTTTTCCACCTTGACGCCAAGTGCGCGCGCGATCGCTGCGGCTGCCAGCGCGTTGGCGACGTTGAAACGGGCTAAACCCTCCAGCGTGGCGGGAATCAGATGCGCCCACAGCAGGGGAATGTGCTGATTGCGCTCGTAGAGGGTCAGCATCTTGCCGTTGAGGCCATCCTCCAAAACCAGGGCGCGGCCGCCTTTGCGCACATGCTCCTGCACCACCGGGTTGCGCGGAT
>CAZEPA010000516.1:0-3524 GCA_964513955.1 uncultured Anaerolineae bacterium
TGGCGGTGGTGGTCTCGACGCTGGTCATCGCCGCGCTGTTCACCCCGCTGCGCCGCCGCATCCAGGACGTCATTGACCGACGCTTCTTCCGCAAGAAGTACGACGCCCAGCAGGTGCTCGCGCAATTCGCGCAAACGGCGCGCGACGAGACCGACCTCGACGCGCTGACGGGGGAACTGGCGCGTGTAGTGCAGGAGACGCTGCAACCGGAAGGGGTCAGCGTGTGGCTGCGCAAGGAGTAGCATCCCGCCGCGCCGCGACTGTCTCGTACATGTTCGACCTACGCTGACGCCGCGGCGTCCAGCAATTGGATCAAGGTTGCGCCTGTGGTAATGGCAATACCCATCTGCTCAAGAATAGCTTCGACCTCCGGAGCAACAAGATCCTTGTCAACCGTGAGGATGAAGTCGGCCAATCCATAGATGGCGACCGCTATTACCTTGTCGTCGTCGGGGTCGCGGCAAACAGGTGGCGTCTCAAGAGGTTTCACCAACTCTATGTCGTCTAACAAGTGGCTATGGAATGCTCGCAGGAGCTCAGGATAGATCAGCGACGCGATCTCTGGGTACTCGAGCACATGGAGGTATTCATCAACAAGCTCTGGCGATGCGACGACTGTGAAGCGCGCCGACTCCCACGCCATCACGAACGTTGCCAGCTCCGGCGGTCGCAACAACGCCGCCACGAGTTGATTCGTGTCGAGGATGACGCGCATCAGGAGCTATTCCGCGCGCAGGGATTGTCGGGCGCGCCGAACCAGACTCACGACAGCTTCATCAGACAAGGCCGGCGCATCTGTGTCGGCCTGCATGGCCTCACGAATGGTTCGGCGCGTCGTCGCGAAGCGGGCCCGTCTGGCGGCATCGTGAAACAATTCTGCCATCGAGGGCATCGGCACGACCAGAACTTGCGCGCCAATGGCCACGCCTGGGGGCGCCTTGACCGTGCGGTCCGGATCGACAACAGAGACAAATGTTGGTGAAGACATGGGAATCTCGGTTGATACCTCCAATCGTTTCGTCCTGTGGATGTGGGTATTGTAGCCGAGCCAGGTCTTATCTGCAAACACGCCGCCAAGCAGTTAGTTAATGCGGTACGAGCGGATGAGCGCAATCCAATGACCGGCGATTGCCGATCTGAACAGCCGAAATGGCTGGAAGCGTATGTTCAACAACTTCGTAACGCTGGTCGTAACCTTTCTTGGACGATTGGGTGATATCCTGTAGGCGAGGGGATAATCCATGATTGCAGCAACGGTGACATCAGCCGGGAAGCGCGGCTGACGGGCGTGGCGCAGTCGCCGCTGGCGGTGGTCGTCTCGACGTTGGCAATCGCCGCGCTGTTCACACCGCTGCGGCTCGACTGAGCTCGCCGAAGTCGCCGGCGCATCCAGGACGTCATTGACCGCCGCTTCTTCCGCAAGAAGTACGACGCCCAGCAGGTGCTCGCGCAGTTCGCCCAGACGGCCCGCGACGAGACCGATCCTTCGATGTCACTCAGGACAGGCCTGGAGAGCCTGACGGGGGAGTTGGTGCGCGTGGTCCAGGAGACGCTGCAGCCCGAGGGGGTGAGCGTGTGGCTTAAGGATACCCCCACCAGCATATCATGAGGAGTGAGACATGGGGCTACGGCGCCATCTCAGTGAGAGTCACTACGGTCAACCCGGGCACGCGCTCAAAATGCCGCTCGTTCAGGGTCAACAAAGGCAGCTCGTGTTCCAGACAGATGGCGGCAATCAACACGTCCTTGATCCCGATGTCTTGGTTGTGGCGAATGAGTTCGTCGTGAAGGTGCGCCGCCCGACGCGCAGCCGCAATGTCCAACGGCAGGGATTGCAGCGTCCCGAGCAACGCATCCTCGCCGATTTGGCGACGCGCTCGTGCCACCCCAAAGAGCAATTCATAGGCCGTGATGACGGTGACAAAGCAGTCCAATGTCCGCACGGCGCGCTCAACTGCAGCGGCCCCTGGGTCGCGGCCTTTCAGAAAGGCAATCAAGGGCCCGGTGTCTATACAGAGCCGGGTAACGTCCATGCGTTCCATCCCTGCTCGAGTTCTTCAATCGCCCGGTCAAAGGCTTCGTCGTCAGCCAATACACCCCGCAAGTTCAGAAAGGCTTCGAGTCGAGCGACCCGCAGGACCTGGCCATCTACGACCGCCCTAATGGCATCTCCCTCGCGTAACTTCAATAGGTTGAATAGCCTTTCTGGCAAGAAGATCGTGTCTTCCTTAGTGCTTCTTGCAATGATGGTCACGCCACACCTCCAGTCGTCTCACTCTGCGGCCATTTTAGCCCAGTGCGGGCTTATGTGCAAACATGCGATCCAGCCACCGGCTGCCACTGGCGCTGTTCTCACCGCTGCCAAAGCGTCGGCGGCTGCGCCCGCATACATGTTGCACCAGACGCTTCAGCCGGAAGGGGTGCGCGGGTGGCTCAGGACAATAAACGAGCGACTGCCGGTGGGCGACGTGAAATGAACAAGTGGTTCGTCAGGTCTGCGGTAGGGGGTGCACTGGCGGTTACTGCCGGTGGTTTTCTGCTTGCGCTGGTGGTATTGCTTTGCATGAGCTCTGGGCGTGTGCCGCTGGGAGGCGCCGACAATAGCGATATCACGTCGGTATTGAGCGCTCTGAACGCGCTGGTGACGGCAATCGAGGGCGCACTTATCATTCGCAGGCAACCGCGTAATGCAGTAGGCTGGATTGCGCTCGGGATTGGCTTCGGCTTGGGGTTGAGTCAATTGATGCAGGCTTATGCGGTAATGGGCGTGAGTGGGCCGTCACATGCACTGCCAGGCTTTGTGTGGGCGGCGTGGCTGTCGCAGTTCAGTTGGTCCGTTATCCTTCCAGGCGTGACACTGTTGTTGTTGCTGTTCCCATCAGGCCATCTTTTGACGCCGAGCTGGCGATGGCTCGCTGTACTTGCGCTCGTGGTAGCAATCGTCCCGATGTTGCTCTTGGCGCTGAGGGCCCCCCTTGACATCGCAGGCATTGAGATGGCTCATCCATTTGGCGGTTTCCCCCAGGAGGAGATCGCGCCCATTCTCAACGCCTTCTATACAGCGTTCCTTGTCATGCTTGTCTTGTCGGCGGTTGGTATGATTCTGCGCTATAAGCGCGCCCGCGGCAACGAACGCCAGCAGATCAAGTGGTTGGCATATGGTGCCGCCTTATTCACGATAACCCAGGCGCTCGCTGGTAACTCACCGAGCGGCTTGGGTCAAGTGATGGTCAGCGTCGCTGCACTGGGTTTTCCGCTTGCTCTCGGGATTGCGATTCTGCACTACCGGCTTTACGACATTGATCTGCTCATCCGCAAGACGCTGGTTTATTCAGTGCTGACCGCGCTGCTGGCCTTGGTCTATTTCGGGGGTGTGGTGCTCTTGCAGCGGCTGGTCGGCGCGCTGACCGGCGTCGAGCAATCGCCGCTGGCAGTCGTGGTTTCAACACTGGCGATCGCTGCGCTGTTCACCCCCCTGCGCCGCCGCATCCAGGACGCCATCGACCGTCGCTTCTATCGCAAGA
>CAZEPA010000517.1:0-3518 GCA_964513955.1 uncultured Anaerolineae bacterium
GCCTGCGACGGACGTTGACGAGATGAGCGTGCTGGCCGCAGAGCCAGAGGCAGCCGTCATGGCCGTTGCGGCCAGCCTGCGCAGCCTGGCCGACGCCCAACGCGCCATTTTGAACGGCCAGCAGGCCAACCGCGACCTGATCGGCGTGGTGGTTCAGGATAACTTCAATCTGAAGTCGGAAAACCAGCGCCTGCGCGACCGTATGTTGTCGCTTGAACGTGACTTGACGGAACTACGGCGTCGTGATGAAGCGCGACGCGAGGGCGCGGAGGCGCGTCTGCAAGCGGCCGAAGCCGCGGTCAACACGCTGCTAGAGCAGGTGCAGCGTTTGCAGGCGCAGATGCGCGCGTTGACCGCCGCGCGGGCTGCGCCGGTTGAACGATCCAAGGGATTATGGGCGAGGCTGCTGGGCGACTAAGCGGCTTCCGCCTTAACTGAGCGCCAGCTCACTGACCGCCTCGCCGACCAGATCGTACTCCAGCGCGCTGTGGATACGCGCGGGCAGCATGGCGCCCACCCGGTGCGCGCCCGGTACGAGCACCAGCCCATCCACTTCGGGCGCGTCGCGATAGCTGCGACCTACGCTGTAGCCGTTGTCGAACCCTTCGATCAGCACGTCCAAGACACGTCCCACCTGCGCCTGGTTGCGCGCCAACGAGATTGGTTGTTGGGTTTCCAGCAGGCGCTGCCGCCGCTCCTCTTTGACTTCCGCCGGCACCTGGTTTGGCATGGCAAAGGCCGGCGTGCCTGGCTCCGGGCTAAAAGTGAAAGCGCCAAGCTTGTCGAACTGCACCTCACGCACGAAGTCCAGCAAACCCTGAAATTCGGCTTCCGTTTCGCCGGGGAAGCCGACGATGAAGGTAGACCGCAGGGCCAGATTGGGTAGGGCGCTGCGCAGCTTGCCTACCGTCTTCGTTACCCAGGTCGTGCTGCTGGGCCGCCGCATCCGGCTCAGCGTATCGGGATGACCGTGCTGTAATGGCATGTCCAGGTAGGGCACAATCCGGCGTTGGCTTGCCATCACCTCGATCAGCTCATCGCTGACGTGCCCTGGGTAGGCATACATCAAGCGCAGCCAACGCAGGCCAGGCGCGCGCTCGCAGATGGCGCTCATCAGCGCAGGCAGGCGATTGGTTTCGCCGCGGTCGCGGCCGTAATCGGTGGAATCCTGGGCAATGATGATCAGTTCTTGGGCGCCGCTGGCCGCCAGTGACTGCGCTTCGTTGACGATGCCTTCGAAGGGACGGCTGCGCAGCTTACCCTTGAAGGTGGGAATGGAACAGAAGGCGCACGGGGCATTGCAGCCGTCGGATATCTTGAGATAGGCGCTGCCGGCCACGACCCCGGGCCGAGGTGTGGCGTCGGGCTGCGGAACTTCAGCATCACCAATCAACTCATAGCGCCCCTGGCTGCGGCGCGCGCGACCGCCGCGCAGCGTTTCCACCATCTGCACGATTTCCATCCAACGCCGCGTACCGAGAAGCCCGTCCACGCGCGGAACTCGACGTACGATCTCCTCGCCGTTGCGCTGCGCCAGGCAGCCCGCCGCGATCAACACCTGGTCATGACGCTTATGTTTGCCCAGGTGCCGCAAGGTGGCGATAGATTCCTCTTTGGCTGCTTCCAGAAAGCCGCAGGTGTTGACAATCAACACATCGGCCTCGTCTGGCTCAGCGGTTGAGCCGTAGCCGCGTTGCAGCATCAACATCGCCATGCCTTCGCTGTCTACCTGGTTCTTGGGGCAGCCGAGTGTCAGCAAATAATAAGTCAGCCCGCGTGACGCGGGCTGCGGTCGGTGCGATCGAGACAAGGTTTTTGCCCTCAAAATTTTGATCAGAAATCACTGCCCGTAGCTGTCGGGGTCGGGCCAGGGCTTGGGGTGTTCGTGGGAGCGGGGGGCGTCGTGGTCAGCGACGCTGCGGTTGGCGGGAGCACGGTCGGGGTTCCCGTATTGTTCTTGTCGCTGCCGCAGGCCCGTGTCACCAGGCCATTGGACAATGTCCAGCTGCATTCTTCGATGACGCCGAGAGCGCCCAGCGTCCCCTGCGCTTCACCGTTGACGGTGACTTCAATCCCGCCCGCGTTGCCCGTGCGCAAAGTCAGTGAGTTTTGCGCGGTCCACTGCTCCTCGCTGCCGATCTCTAGCACTTTTTCCAGGACAACCTGCCCATCGCTTGTCACGCGCACCCAGGCGCGCTGCACCGCACGCGCGACCACGGCCACCTCAGAGGTGAGCGGCGTGGGCGTTGCGCTGGGCGCTTCCGTAGACGGCGGCAGCGGGGTAGGCGTAGGTGTAGGCAGCAAGAAAATACTTTGCGTGGGCGTGGCCGTGATGCGAAAAACGCCTGGCGTCGGCGTGGCAGAAACCTTGTTCGCCGTAGACGCGGCTGTGGCGGTGCTGGTGGGCGTTGCCGTGGCTGGTGGGGCGAAGAGGCCAGCAATCAACTGCGGGTTGCTGCGCCACAGCCAGGCGCCCAGCGTCACTGCCACCAGCGCGATGCCGATCACCAAACCGATGCTCAGCCAGCGTATACTCAGCGGCGACTGGTTATGCAGGTCGAACTCGATGGGGCGATAGTCCACTGCGCGCGGCCCCATCATTTGCTCAGCGGCCTTTGCAATCTGGGTCGCCTGGCTTTCCGGTTGGCCGAGGCGTCGAATGGCGTCTTCGGCATTCAGCCCCAGGTAGACAGCATAGTTGCGGAGGAAACCGCGCGTGGCCACATCGCCGGGCAAATCCTCTTGCAAGCCAGATTCCAGGGCTGCAATGTATTTTTGCCGAATGCGTGTGGCCTCTTCGACTTGGGATAGACTCAATCCCTTGGCTTCACGAGCTTCGCGGAGCCACTGGCCCAATTCGATCATCCCGATGTCTTCCTCCGTCCTCGTTCTGCTTCGCGCATAACCTCACATGTCCTGGCGTTTGGGCGTAAGCTACGACCGTACCGTGACTATACCCGGCCCCTATGGGTTTGTCAAATGCCCCGCGGCCCGGGTTTCTTCAGAAAACCGCGCCAGGTCGTCATGACGCGCTTGCCGAAATTGCCACATACCATTAAGATAGTAAGCAATGCCGAGTTGAAATCCAGCGCCTTTGTATCGCCGCTGGGCCGGGGTTGATCTGTGCGCCGATCTACTGTCAAGCGCCTTGAGCGCACCATGCTGCTTCTCATGCTCCTGCTGTTGGCGCTGTCCGCCTGGCTGTCCTGGCATGGCAGTGCGGACGGGTTCGCATGGCCCTGGGAAGACGCCGCGCGCGTCCCGCGCCAGCGCCCAGTGCGTTCGGTCAGCGGGAAGACGGTGGGCATCATTGCCGGCCACATGGGTTACGACTCCGGCGCAGTGTGCGCCGACGGTCTGCAAGAAACCCAGATCACCCAGGCTGTAACCCGTTTGTTGGCAGAACGGCTGACGCTGGCGGGCGCCAGGGTAGAAGTGCTGGCCGAAAAAGATGAACGCCTGCACGGCTACCGGGCCGACGCTCTGATCTCGCTCCATGCCGACTCCTGCATTGACGC
>CAZEPA010000518.1:0-3515 GCA_964513955.1 uncultured Anaerolineae bacterium
GCGTTTTATCTTCTCGCCCATCGAGTTTCTCCTCGTGCGGCCACTGCGCTGGATGAAGCGCGCGATCTCGCGACGACGGCTGCCTGCGGGCAGCCAAGGTCTGGCCTTCCAGGGCGGTTTGTTGGGGTCGTGGGACATCACACCCGATAGAACGGTGTGGCGCAAACACTGGCTGATCTTGATCGAACGGGTCTGGCAGTCGCTGGTCGCCTGGATTGTGGCGTCTGTGGCGCTGGGAATTACCGTGCGTTCAGTCGAGGGGTTGTACTGGCTCCTCACCGGTGTGTTGTGGCTGGGGGCGTGCGGTTGGCTGTGGTGGCAGTATGAAGACTGGGCTAACGACCTTTACATTGTGACCAACGAAAAATTGATTGACATCGAGCGCAGACCGTTCGGCCTTAGCGAACAACGCCGCGAGGCAGGCCTGGATCGCATTCAGAATGTCCAGTCCAATCTTCCAACCTTCTTGGCCAATACGCTGAACTTCGGCAATGTGCTCATCAAGACCGCTGCGGCCGATGAAGGCTTCACGTTTGACCTGGTGGCCAACCCACGGCGCGTCCAACAAGAGATCATGCGGCGGATTTCTGCCTACCATGCCTCACGTCAACGCCGCGATGCGGAGGCCCAGCGGTTGCAGCAGGCTTATATGCTCGGCGTCTACCACGAATTGATGGAAGACAGTGGAAAGTACGCTCAGGGCAAGCCAGGCGAGCCCGCTCCCCCGCGTCCTTGATCTGCCCCATCCACGCTGGCGGAAGCATCGGGCCATCAAAAAACCAGCCGCCGTAGAACGGCGGCTGGTTGATTGAGAGGGGAGACTCTGGGCTTGCTACTCGGCTTTTTCCTGCGGCGGAGGCGGCGGCTTCACAACCGACGTTTTGGGCGTCGAAGGAGAGCGGCGGCGCAAGTACCGGATCAACAGGATCAACAAAACGAACGGCAGCGCAATCAGAATCAGGACAGGCAGCACATAGATGACCAGCCAGATCAAGGCTTCGACCAGGCCTTGCAGCGTCTTGACCAGCCGCGCCGCGGCGTCACGCAGTGTGGCCAGCGGCTGCCAGCCTTCCTCAACCACCGGCTTGCTCAACGCATCAGGAATCAACTCGATCTGAATCGTCGCCAGCGCCGTCAGGTTGGACAGATACTGCATTCGCCCCTTGATCTGCTCAATCTCGCCCCGAATCTGCGTGATTTTGTCGTACACTTCCAGAATATCGCTGGCCTTGGCGTTGGGCTTCTGGCGCACCTCCGTCAGCAGGGCTAAGAGTTCAGTCTCGGTTGCCTCCAGGTTGCGCTGACGGCTGCCCAGATCAGTGTACTCTTGGGTCACATCTTCGCCGGACAGGTTATCGCGCACAACCCTCACCGCCATGCTCTTGATCTGATCCAAAAAGGTGGGCAGCGCCTGCGCCGGCACACGCACCGTCAGCGTGCCGCGCAACTGCTCGCCGTCACGGAACAAGTTGGAACTGGACACATAGCCGCCGCCCGCGGCCGCCTGATTGCGGATCGCAGTGGCCGCGGTTTCCGTGTCTTTGACCACCATGCTGATCTCGGCGTGCTGAATAATCATGCGGTCCTGCAGGGCTGGCATCCCCGCGGCATCGCTGGCCGCGGGCGCCGCCGTGGCCTGTGGTTGAACTGGCGACTCCATGTTGGCCGCTTCTTTGCCCCCCGACGCAGGCGCGGGCGCAGCCCCACCGCACGCCACCCAACCGAGGGCAACCACCATCAATAAGATACTGGTAATGGCTTTACGTGACATGATCGAACCTCTCTTCCTTCTGGGATGAATCCCACGCATCGGTCAACCGGCTGCTGGCGCAGCCGTGTGTCTGTCGTGCATTCATTTTCAATGACGAGATTAACCGCCGATTGTTCCAGGCGGCGGGCCGACGCAAACAGCCGCGACCAGCCAAACGAGAGGCGATTGATCAGACGTTCGGGTAATTGGGCGCTCATCATCCGATGCTGTGTCTGCTCAATCGGGTATTCCACCCGCACATACGTCCAAAGCCGGGTTTCTGTATCGAGCAGCGCGTAGCTGGCGCGCGGGTCATGATCGCGCGGCTGACCCACACTGCCGGGGTTGATGATCAGACGCACCTGGTCGAAGGAAAGGGCCAAGTCAGGCGGGCTGGGCGTCAAGCGATGCTGCAAGCAGCGGCCAAAGGGCTTCCCATCCCGGCGATCGACGCGATAGCTGAACATCGTGGGCACGTGCGTATGGCCCACCAGGCAGCAGCGGAAATCAGTCAGTTCCTCGAAGTTCTCACGCGCGACGCGCGGCGACAGAACATATTCCCATACCGAATCGCGTGGGCTGCCGTGCACCAACATGAATTCGCCGCGCTGCACCGCCTGACCCGATAAAGCATTCAGGTAGGCCAAGGCCTCTGCGGTCAACTGCTCGCGTGTCCACAGAACCGCTTTTTTCGCTTCGGGATTGAAATCGTCCACGTTGATCTCTTTGCCCAAGACCGCATAGTCATGATTGCCGGCCAGGCGCACCGTCAACTGCGGGCCTAGTTCCACCAGGCGTTCGATGCAGCCATTGGGATCCGGCCCATACCCCACGACATCTCCCAGACACCATACTTCGTCGTAGCTACGGCTTTGGGCATCCTTCAGGACCGTGTCGAGCGCTGCCAAATTGGCATGGATGTCAGAAATAACCAGCACTTTCATTGAGTGTTTGCGCTTTCCTCACCGGTGATGTCGCCGCGGCGACCAGTGTCAACGTAATGTACTTTTTTTGCCTGTCGGGTGCATTATACCCAGGTCATCCCAGATTACCAAAGCGATAGGGCTTGTGTTACAATCGCCCTATTGAAATCATGTAACCCGGCGGGAGTTGACCTTGTCTGACGAAGTGTTGGCAGTTTCAACCATTGAAATAACCACTGGCAGTCCAGCCGCTACGCAGGCCGTGGGTCAACGGCTTGGCCGGCTCGTGCAATCAGGCGACGTCCTGGCCCTTAGCGGAGACCTGGGCGCGGGCAAAACCACCTTCGTGCAGGGCATCGGCGCCGGCCTCGGTGTGCCTGACCAAATCACCAGCCCCACGTTCACCCTGGTGGACGAGTACGACGGGCGACTGCACCTTTACCACGTGGATGTCTATCGCCTGGCGGCAGCCACGGCGGAGGCGCTGGCCTTTGGCTTGGATGATCTCCTGGGCGGCGACGGCGTCACCGTGATCGAATGGGCCAACCTGGTGGCGCCAGCCTTGCCAGCCGATCGCCTCGATGTCCAGCTCACCTGGCTAGATGAACAGACGCGGCAGTTGGTCTTCACCGCGCATGGCGTGCGTCATGTCAAGCTGCTACGCGGCCTGGAACCGGAGGCAACAGCATGACACAACCGCTCATGTTGGCGCTTGACACCTGCACCGACCTGGCGAGCATTGCCCTTTATGACGGCCAGCGCGTGTTGAGTGAAGTGACCTGGCACTCGGCGCGCCGCCATACCGTAGAACTGATGCCGCAGGTGATCGCCATGCTGACCCA
>CAZEPA010000519.1:0-3511 GCA_964513955.1 uncultured Anaerolineae bacterium
GGTCGCCTCATCAGGCACGGCGTTCAGGCTGGCCGTCTGCGCCTTGATGTCCGAAACGGTGATCTTGCCGTGCCCCAGGAACGGATCATCGCCCAGCGCTGGTTCTAGATCGCGGATGGCGGCAATGATCGGCAGCAGTTTGTAGATGGCGTTGTCGCCCAGGTGGTTAGAGGCAGCGTGCGCGCTGCGACCCTTGGCCACGACCTTCATTTCGACGCGACCCTTGTGCCCGCGGTACACCTGCATCTTGGTCGGCTCACCGATCACAACAAAATCGGGGCGCACCTTGGGATCTACATCCACGAAGGTATTGGGCGCAATGCCGTCGCAGTCCTCTTCCATGTTGCCAAACACATAGCAGGTGAATCCGTCGAGCAGGCCGAGGTCGCGGGCGATAGCCAGGCCGTACACCATGCCGGGCGCGGAGCCTTTTTCGTCGCCGGCGCCGCGTGCAAAGAGAACGCCGTCTTCAATCTTGCCCTGGAAGGGATCCCATTGCCAGGCGTCAGGGTCGGCAATGCCCACCGTGTCAATGTGGGTATCATACACGATGACACGCGGGCCGTGGCCGATCCGGCCCATGATGTTGCCCATCTTGTCGAAGCGCACTTCATCATAGCCCAATTTCTCCATTTCCTGGGCAATGCGTTTGCCAACCGCTTCGATCTGGCCGGCGATGCTGGGAATCGCACAAATCGCACGAAAGAAACCGCTGATAGATTCCTGCTGCGCGGCCACGCGCTTTTGAATTTCCGTCACCGTCGTTGGTGAAGGCTGCTGTACCATCATCGTGATCCTCACTTCTGAAGTGTTCATGAGCAGAGGAATTGTACAAACAAAGTACAATACTTCGCTGCTTCTACAGACATATGATACATTGTAGCACGAAGCGCACAGGCGGTCAAAGAAGATTGAGGATTAAGGTATACGTACGGGCAACAAAAGAGCCAGCCTCGAAGGCTGGCTCTAGGACTGGCGGGGAGGGCGGGATTTGAACCCGCGACACCCTTGCGGGTGTACCCACTTAGCAGGCGGGCGCACTAGACCGTACTATGCGACCTCCCCAGATTGCGCCAGGCGGAGGGAGAGGGATTCGAACCCCCGGTGACGCGGAGCGCCACAACGGTTTTCAAGACCGCCGCCATCAACCGCTCGGCCATCCCTCCAGGCGCCTCTCGTCAAGCGGGGCCAGTATACCATTCGACTGGGTCACTGTCAAGAATTCCGGCTGTTCGGCTGCGGCCATGACGAACGTATCACTTCAGCGCCGCCCATGTAGGGGAGCAGCACGTCTGGCACCACGACCGAGCCATCGGCCTGCTGGTAATTTTCTAGCACGGCGATGACCACACGCGGCAGCGCCAGCCCGGACCCGTTCAGGGTGTAGACGTGACGAGGTTTGCTGTTGGCGTCTGGCCGGTAGCGGATATTGGCGCGGCGCGCCTGAAAGTCGGTGAAAAGCGAACAGGAGCTGACCTCCAGCCATTCGTTGACGCCGGGCGCCCACAACTCGACGTCGTACTTGGCCGCGGCCGAAAAAGCCAGGTCGCCCGTGCACATCTGAATGATGCGGTGCGGAATCTGCAAACGGCGCGCAATGTCCTCCGCGTTGTCTATTAGCTTCTGCAGTTCGACTTCCCCCTGCTCAGGCTCGACGAACTTCACCATTTCCACCTTGTCGAACTGATGACCACGCTTGATGCCGCGCACGTCACGCCCCGCGCTCATCTTCTCGCGGCGGAAGCAGGGCGTGTAGGCCACGTGGTAGATGGGCAACGCGCCCGGCGGCAGAATCTCGTCGCGGTAGAGGTTCGTCACCGGCACCTCGGCCGTGGGGATGAGCCAGTAGTCTTCCTCGGCATCGTGATACAGGTTGTCGGCGAACTTGGGCAGATTCCCGGTGCCCACCAGACACTCGGCTTTCACCATGTAGGGCGGATAGATCTCGGTATAGCCGTGATCCATGATGTGCACGTCAAGCATCCACGTAATCAGCGCGCGCTGCAAGCGGGCGCCCAAGCCTTTGAGCACGTAGAAGCGCGATCCAGACAGCTTGACGCCGCGCTCGAAGTCCAGGATGCCCAACGCTTCGCCAATTTCCCAATGTGGCCGAGGGGTGAAATCAAACGCGCGCGGCTGCCCTTCCACGCGTGTGACCAGGTTCTCGCTGTCATCCTTGCCCACCGGCACCTGGGGCAGCGGCAAGTTCGGAATGCGCAGGAGGGCATCGCGCAGCGCCGGGTCTACCTGCGCCAGGCGATCTTCCAGGGCTTTGATGCCATTGGGCAGGTCGGCCAACTCGGCCTTCAGGGCCGCGGCCGCCTCAGGCTGACCTTCGCGCAGCAGTTGACCGATGCGCCGGCTGTCGGTGTTGCGACGTGCGCGCAAGTTCTCCAGTTCGACCAAAATCTCGCGCCGCTCATCGTCTAGCGCCAATGCCCTGTCCACCGGTGCATCGAGCGCCTGCAGGTCTTGCATGGCCTGCTTGACCATCTCCAAGTTGTCACGGATGAACCTAATGTCTAACATGGCTTTCCTCTTTCCTTCCACTTTCCTTCCACTTCCCTACGCGGGCCAAGCGATCCAGCAAGGCGGCTTCACGGTGGTGGGTGCATAGCCCTGCGCACCCATCGTCGCACAGCGTAAGCCGCATGCCAGCTTTGCCCGCGGGACAAAATAGGACGCGCACCCCATCCTGCCAGGACGAGGTGCGCGTTCGTGGTGCCACCTGGATTTGCTGCGCCGCAGCGCAGCCTCTGCGCATCAGCTGCCTGATGCCAGCCCGCTAACGTGGGCGACTCCGCTCATGCGTACTCTGACCCGCCGCGCACGGCCGGGCATTTCTGATGAGAGCCTGGGAGGGCTTTTCACCATGATGGCGCCATCGCCTTGCACCAACCGGCGATTCTCTGTGGGTCGCACACCAGGCTACTCGTCTCCGTCTTCGCTGCCTATGCCATTGTTAGGTTGATTTTAACAAGAGTTGGCCGCCCTGTCAAGGCAACGCCCAGCCAAAACAGGCGCTGATGAACTGCACATCGTCAATATCCACCGTCCCATCGTGATTGGTGTCTGCCGCAGCGATGTAGCAGGCATCCCCACTGCTGCATGACCAGGCGTTGGCTGCGGGCACAATGTCGCCCGTCACATCCACGTGGTGGTTGCCGTCAATATCGGCCACGCTGCACAAGTACTGTGCGCTGGTGGTTTTTTGCAGCGGGTTATCCAGGTTGCTGCGAATGGGCGCGCCGATCGGGCCGGCCGCCGGCGGCTGAATAACGCCGGCAAAGACAATGCCCAACGTCCCTGTGGGGTTGGTGATTTCTGTGCCAGACTCGCCGTAGGAACCGCTGGAACCAGGATCGGCGCCTTCGGTGCACGTCCCAGCCGTGCTGTTGTCACGGTAATAGTGCGCGCGGGTCCCGCCGGTTGAGGTCAAGCTGTCCAAAATCACCACACTGCCCTGGCTGCCGCTGTACTGCACCCAACTGCGCGGCGCGCCCGTGATGGC
>CAZEPA010000520.1:0-3507 GCA_964513955.1 uncultured Anaerolineae bacterium
CGTGCGCAGCACCTCCAACACATGCAGATCCCAGGTTTTGCCGAAAATTGTCACCACAGGGGTCTCGGCATTGAGCAAGAGCTGAATTTGGCTGTCCTCGGCCGCCGGCGCGTCGGCTTTGCACGTGCTGCCAAAGGCGGCCAGCCGCGCATGACGCAGCTGCAATTCCTGGCGCGCCCGCTTGAAAAACTCAATATCTTTGGGGTTCGAACCAGGCCAGCCGCCTTCGATGAAGTGGACGCCAAATTCATCCAACTTGCGCGCCACGCGCAGCTTATCACTCGAAGTAAAATTGACCGCTTCCCCTTGCGTGCCATCACGCAGGGTGGTGTCGTAAACGAAAACTTGCGTAGACATCATGTTCTCTCCATCGCGGAATCAGTGCAGATTTCAGATTACAGATTCAAGATTAGGGATCTGCAACGAGTGATCCTGAATCTTCCACCGTCTCTTGCACTCATCCGATAGAGGGGGCGCACGCCGCGGCGGCCTTGCCTGGCTGTGCACCCGAAACCACCATCCTGTATCGCATAGAAACTCCCCATGGGCGCGGCGAGCTGACCGCTATAGGCATTATCGGCCGTTTCAGTCGCGCAAATCAGCCAACGAATGATAGACATAGTTCGGCCAGATGCCCTTGGCCAGGTCTTCCGGGCGGAATTTGCCAGTCTTGACCAAAGCGCCTAGCAGGCCTGCGCGCTGCGCGCCGGCCACATCCACATCAATATCGTCGCCAATCATAGCCACGCGCTCTGGTGCCAAACCAAGCATATTGATGGCCTGCTGAAAGAACGCACGTTCTGGCTTGCCCATCACCAACGCATAGCGGCCGGTTGCGAACTCAAGGGCGGTGACGAACGGGCCGGAGTCAAGCCGCAGGCCGTCCACTGCACGCCAGTAACGACTCTTGCCCAGGGCGATAAAACCTGCGTTCTTCTCCAAGAGCAAACGAAACGCCTGATTGAGCCTGTCGAACGTCCAGGCATCGCCCAAATCGCCAATCACAACGAAATCGGGATGGTCAGCGTCCTGTGGCACTCCTTCGAATTCGGTCAACGCGTCGTCAAGCACAAGCAGGTACGCGCTGGCTTGATGCTCACGCAGGTAATGAGCTGCCACCGACACCGGGTTCAGAATGTCATTCTCATCTGCCTGCACCCCCATCCCCCGCAGCCGTGCGGCCAGGCTCGAGCGGCTGCGCATGGTGCTGTTCGTCACGAAACGCAGCGGCACGCCGCGGCCGCGCAGCCAGGCCAGGGTGTCGCCTGCGCCGGGCAGCAGTTGATCGAACTGATAAACCGTGCCATCCAGGTCAATCAGCAGGGCGTCCACCTGATTGAGAATACTCGCCGTCATAGTCTGTCCTTTCGCCTCATCGCGTGCACAACCTGCGCGCCGAGGGCTTCTGTCCCCACGCTGGCGTGGCCTGGTTCAGCAATGTCGCCGGTGCGATAGCCGGCAGCAAGCACGGCGGCCACGGCCATTTCAACGCTCTGCGCGGCTTCTTCAAGCCCCAGAGAATGACGCAAGAGCATGGCGGCGCTCAAGACAGCGCCCAGTGGATTGGCCAGGCCTTTGCCAGCAATGTCGGGCGCAGAGCCATGGATTGGTTCATAGAGGCCGCGGGGAAAGCCCGCCTGATTCAGGCTGGCGCCGATGGAAGCTGAAGGCAGCATGCCCATCGAGCCAGAAATCATGGAGGCTTCATCCGTCAGGATATCGCCGAACAGGTTCTCGGTGACAATCACATCGAAGCTGGCCGGCCGGCGAATCAAGTGCATCGCCGCCGCATCCACTAACAGGTGATCGAACACCAAAGTCGGGAACTCACGTGCCGCCACCTCCGCGGCCACACGGCGCCAAAGACGTGAACTCGCCAGCACGTTGGCCTTATCCACTGACGTGAGCTTGCCGCGCCGCGCCTGCGCCGCCCGCGCGGCCACGCGCACGACGCGTTCAATCTCAGGCCGCGTGTAGATCATTGTGTCGAAGGCGGTCTCAACCTCTCCATACGCCGCGGCCCGCGCCTCCTGCCGCGCCCCAAAATAGACGCCGCCGGTGAGTTCACGCACCACGAGCAGGTCTACGCCCTGCAGAACCTCGGGCTTCAAGGCGCTGGCATTCATGAGTTCCGGCGCCACGGTCACTGGTCGTAGATTCGCAAACAGCCCCAGGGCCTTGCGAATTTCTAAAAGACCCTGCTCCGGGCGCATGGATGCCATCGGATTGTCCCACTTGGGTCCGCCGACCGCGCCAAGCAGCACCGCGTCAGCCGCCTGCGCCAGGCGTTCGGTCGCCGCGGGCAGCGGCGCGCCGGCGGCGTCCATCGCGCAGCCCCCTACGAGCGCGGGTTCGAACTCGAACGTATGTCCGAACGTGGCGGCCGCAGTCTGTAGAACGCGTACGGCCTGTTCGATCACTTCTGGGCCAATCCCATCACCGGCCAGAACAGCAATTTTTGCGTGCAATGTCTTTTACCCCCAAGGGCAATGCTGAGTGAGCAATGCTGAATGATGAATGTGGAGTAAGCTCCTCGTTCAGCTTTCAAGGTTCCCGGCGTTTTCTGGAAAACGCCAAGCATTCCGCTCACGTGTTATAGCAGCGCACCAGGTCATCGAGTACATCGTACGATGTCGTCTCCACGGGCGTCTGCAGCCGCATCGCCTCCGTTTCCAACCGCGCCAACATGCCATCGTCGAGCATGGCGGGAAAATGCCCGTTGGTGGCGCTCAACTCATACATCCAGTGCGGCTGCCTCACAGTCGCCTTCTGACAATTCAAAGCCAACAGAAACATGATCGTCTCCCTACGAACTGCCAGGTGCGACCTGCCGCCGCCTGTGCTGAAGGCCGCAGAGCGCACCCTGCTCAAGATTCATTCTTCACCCAGCAGTGCCGATCCTCGCTGCTCGTACGTCGCAATGCTCGTTTCCTGGTGCAAAAGATAGCTTAAATCATCAAGGCCTTCTGCCAGACAGAGCTTGCGGTACGGGTCAATCTCGAATACGTACACATGGTTGCCGACAGTCACGGTTTGAGCCGGCAGGTCTACGCGGATCAAGGTGGAGGGCCTTTCCTCAACCCGGTCGAACAGTTCATTCAGCGCGGCTGGCGTCAGCACCGCCAGCAGCAACCCATTTTTGAGGCTGTTGTTGTAAAAAATGTCGGCAAAATACGAGGAAATGACCACCGCAAAGCCAGCATCCATGATGGCCCACGGGGCATGTTCGCGCGAGCTGCCGCAGCCAAAGTTGCGTCCGGCCAACAGCATGGCCGCACCCGCGTATTGCGGCTGGTTCAGGGGAAAGTCGGGTCGCGGCTGACCACTGGCGTCAACGCGCCAATCGGCAAAGAGTCCTTTGCCCAACCCCGTGCGGGTGACGGTTGTCAAGTACCGCGCCGGGATGATCTGATCGGTGTCTACATTCTCGGCTCGCAAAGGGCAGGCCGTGGCGGTCAACGGCGTAAATTTGTTCAGGGTCATCAGCCGTCATATCATGCTCCGCAC
>CAZEPA010000521.1:0-3505 GCA_964513955.1 uncultured Anaerolineae bacterium
CGGTACGTGTCGCAATGGTTGGGTTTGATGCCGGACACGACCTGGCGCGAAGCCTTGATGGACGACAGGTTAGCCGGATCAATGCCAATCTGACCGCGGCGCTCGATCTGACCACCGCCAGGCGGCTTTCAGAGAATGTTGGTTTGTCGTTTATGGGGGTCACACCTGCTGGTAGTTTTGATGTGCCAAAGTCTGAGGCGCGCGAATGGATAGATCTGCCGCCGAATCCAAACGGTAGGTCAAACCGGGATGTGCTTCGACCCTATTTCAATGGTATTGACCTTACGCGACGACCGCGAGATGTATGGATCATTGACTACGGCATTGATACACCAATGGCAGAAGCCGCACTGTATGAGCGCCCGTTCGAGTATCTTCGACGGCATGTACAGCCCGAACGCGAGAAGAACAACCGGCAGGCCTATCGTGAACGGTGGTGGCTGCACGCTGAAGCGCGACCGGCCATGCGCACTGCGTTGCGGCCGCTAAGGCGCTACATTGGCACTTCGATGGTCTCTAAGCATTTTTTCTTTTCGTGGATTCCATCCGATGTGCTGCCGGCCAATCTTCTCATTGTTGTAGCTCGCGATGACGACTACTTCTTTGGCGTTCTCCATTCTCGCCTGCATGAACTGTGGGCATTGCGTCTCGGCACTTCGCTCGAAGATCGCCCGCGCTACACCCCCACCACCTGCTTCGAGACCTTTCCCTTCCCGTGGCCGCCGGGGCAGGAGCCGGCGGACGATGGCCGCGTGCAGGCGATTGCCGCGGCGGCGCAGGAGCTCGTGCGCCTGCGCGACGCGTGGCTCAATCCGCCGGGCGCCAGCGAAGCTGAACTCAAGAAGCGCACGCTGACCAACCTGTACAACGCGCGGCCCACGTGGCTGGATCAGGCCCACAAGCGGCTGGATGCGGCCGTGCTGGCGGCGTACGGCTGGCCGGCCGACCTGGGCGACGAGGAGATCCTGGCGCGGCTGCTGTCGCTCAACCTGGCGCGGGCGGGACTGAGGAAAGAAAACGATGGGTTGTCATGATGGGTTGTCATGATGGAAGAGATCGTTGTTAACGAAGAATACCCAGACTTGGCGTCGGTTCGTTCGGTGCGCGTGCGCGAAAGCTCGGTTGTCTACGTCACGTTCAGCGACGGCTCGGCCAGGGACATTGATCTGGAGTCGTATCTGCACGGTCCATTGTTTGACCCAATCCGTCTGGACCCTCAGCTTTTTGCCCAGGTGGTCGTTGACCCTGAAACAGAAACGCTGACCTCGCCGAACGGGGCAGATATTGACCCTGACATGCTTTACTACGATGCCAATCCGCCCTGGAGTCGGCCGGGGGAGACGGGAGAAGACGCCAGCCTGAAAAGCGCCGTGCAATCGTCATGGTAGATTGCCAGTTTGCCGCAAGAACGGATGTCGCTGGTATCGGGCCTGGTTTTGTGCTATACTCCTGACCGCCAAGAGAGTAACGGAGTGCTTGCACAAATCCATGACGGCGCCGTCATCGCTGCGCGGAGTGATCGAGAGTCTTTTGCTGGATGGGAGCATGGGGAGATGTCTATGCGTTTCTTCAACACGGCCGGACCGGTCAACTGTGAAAAGCACTATTGCCTTTCTCCCCTTGAACGGATTAACCTGACTGAGGTCTTGAGCCTGATCAGCCAAGAGAAGTACTTTGTGCTGCACGCGCCGCGGCAAACAGGCAAGACTTCGGCGCTGCTGGCGCTGCGCGATTACCTGAACGCGGAGGGTCGCTATCGCTGCCTGTACGTCAACTTCGAGGTGGCGCAGGGCTATCGCGAACGGGTCAATGAGGGCATGACCGCGCTGCTGCAGGAGATCAGCGGCCAGGCGCGGCTCGCCTGGCGCGATGACACGGCCGATGCCATCGTACGCGACTTGATCCACCTGGGCGCGCCCTCGCTGAGCGAGTTCCTCAACCGCTGGTGCAGCGCGGCGTGATCGAACTGAAAGTGCTCTACAAATCGCTGGAGGCCACCCTGGCCGAGGGCGTGGCGCAGACGTGGGAGTACGCCGATCGCTGCGGCGCCGAGGAGGCGCACCTGGTGATTTTCGACCGTACGCCGGGCAAACCGTGGGAAGAGAAAATCTTCCGCCGCGAGCCATCGTTGCAGGAGCGACTGATTACCGTGTGGGGCATGTGAGAAATCCGGCCGTAGGTCGGCCTGCGGCGTGGCGGCCCCTGGCTGCGATAGATGACGCAGCCCTGCGAGGAGGATCGCCTTGCGCAGGCTGACTGCTCCACACTGGGCTGGGCCAGCCGGCCTCGCCCTTCACGACATACGGGAAACCAGGGGATGTAAGCGTCAATGACGGCGTAGGAGGCGCTGTCGGTTCTTCACTTGTTTATTCCGAAAACGCGCACCTTCATAGCCAGGGCGCCTTCACCCGCTGGCGGTATTCATCCCACGCCGCGCCGAACGTTTTTGCCAGCGTCTTTTCTTCCTCGGGCGCAAATCGCCGCGATGCAAGGTAAAGGACGATGCCGACCAACGCTCCCAACCACGTATTGAGCAGAAAGCCAGCGCAAGGCAGCACCAGCAGCGCGACGCTGGTATACAACGGGTGCTTGACCAGGGCGTAAGGCCCGCCAGTGATCAATTCCCCTCTGGGGACTCGAGTCAGGATCAGGGCGACTGACCACAACCAGAGAATGACCCCGGGAACCAGAAGGATGATGGAAAGCATTTTCAAGGCGGTGGATGGACCGCCCACGCTGAACAGCGATGGGCGCAGAATGTTGACAATCAAACCGATGATCAAGAACGGCGCCGTCAACAGCATGATCTTGTCGCCGCTTCCTACCAGTTTCTTCAGATTCATTTTCCTTTCTCCGATCTTTCAATCTGCACGGCCGCGGTGCATGAACACCATGGAGCCGCTGAGGCGGATGACTTTCGCGAATAGAGATACGCCTCGCATTGACGTGGGTAGTCGTAGACTACGCTCCGTGTAGTTCAGGAAACGCCCTGCCTGATTGTCCTGCTTGCCAAAGGACACCCAGGTCACAGCGATTCCACAACGCATGGCCGGTGTGGGCGCTTAGTTGACGACTTGGGGGGATGGCACTATACTATGTGTAAGATTTGTTTCCAGCGTCATGATTGAGCAAACTTTTCCCCGGCCTCGGCGCAGGTACGCAGCGACGGCTGAATGGTCGAAAGCTATAATGAAACGCTGCGGGAATGATAGCACAAGAAGAGGAATGGAAACAAACCGCGGTCGCAAGACAACGAATCGCCTGCGGGCGATTGAAACTGACAACCTCTACGTCGCCGGCCACTACGACCGGCTCGTCGCAAGACAACGAATCGCCTGCGGGCGATTGAAACTGTGTCAAAGACCCCGGGATCCTCCCACACGGGAAGGAGTAACCACTCGGCCGGTCGCAAGACAACGAATCGCCTGCGGGCGATTGAAACTACTCGCTGATGCCCACCCCTGTGTCCTTCTTCAGGATGTCGCAAGACAACGAATCGCCTGCG
>CAZEPA010000522.1:0-3492 GCA_964513955.1 uncultured Anaerolineae bacterium
TTCGCTGCTTGGCGTCACGCCGGCGGTCGCCTGGGCGGTGCCGAGCGCAGTGTCCAGCGCTTTGTCGAACATCTCCTGCATGCGCTGGGCGCTGCCTTCCTGGGCATCGGACAGGGCCTGGCTGGCAGCAACCTGTTGGGCCAGCAGCTGCCGGTGCATCTCCTCGATGCGCGAACCGCCTTCGCCCCCCTGGCCGGCGGCCTTGAACTTCTCCTGGAAAGCTTTGGCCACTTCGGGCGAGTGGGCCGCGGCCTGGGCCAGGATTTGTTCGGGCGTCCAGCCCTGCATGGCACGCGTGGCGGCCAGCTCCTTGAGCAGCTGGGCCTGTTCGCTGCCGCTGCTGGCAATCAGGGCGTCGATCCCCAGGCCGGCCATGACTTCGAGCCGGCGCAGCTCGTGGGCGCGGGCGGCTTCGGCGGTGGCCAGCTCGCGCTGGTGGCGGGCCGACTCCTCCACCAGCCGCAGCTCGAGGGCCGCACGCGCCTGCTCGGCGGCCAGCCGGGCATCATCGGTCTTGCGTTGCCATTCCAACCGCTGCTGCTCGGCCTGCTTCTTCAGTTTGATAGCCTGCATTCGCTCCAGGGTCGCCGTCGCCAGCTCGGTATCGAGGCGGTCCTGCTCGCGCTCGATGGCGTCGATGTCGGCCTGCGTTTGTGCCTGGCGTTTGCGCAGGTCCAGGTCTTGTACCGCATCGGCCAGGGCACGCGCACGTTGGGCCGCGGCATCGGCGGCCTGGTCACGGCGCTGCCAATCGGCTTCGGCGTCGCGCCGCTGCAGGTCAGCCTGCCAGCGGCGGGTTTCGCTGGCCAGCAGGGCTTCGACGCGCAGCTGCTCGTTCTCCTGCTGGCGCAGGAGCTCGGCCTGCGTCAGGTCACCGTGCAGCGCGATCTGCCCCAGGCGCAGCTCGCGCTGGCGCTGCAAGTCGACCAGTGCCAGGGCATGGGCGCGCGCAGCCTGCCAGTCGTCGCGCCCGGCGGCCAACGCCGCACGCAAGGTTTCGATCTCATCGGTACGCAGAAGCTGCGACCGGTCGACTTCAGCCACGACCTGGGCCAGGGCGTCGGCCGTGTGCAGCTCGTCGGCGCGATCGGAAAGCAGGACCTGGCGCAGCTGCGCCCAAACCTGCGCCCGTGCCTGATAGGTGGCTGCCTGACGCATCTCGGCGGCTACGTCTTCCAGGGCTTGGGCCGACAGCACGTCGGCCAGACGCTGGCGTCCGCCCAGTTTTGCCTCCTCCGTGGTGGTCAAAAGCCAGTATTCGGACTGCAGCGCCTGCACGCCTTCGACGGCCGCGCTGCGGTAGCGGGCAGTGCGCAGGTGGACGAAGGCCAGGCCGCGGCGGGTCAGTGTCGGGCTGATCAGGTCTGCCATCGCCGATTCCAGTGCGGTGCGTACCTGCTGGACGGCATCCGGCGTGGCGCTGGCCCCGCTGAGCTCGGCGATGCTGTGTCGACCGATCACGACCCGGGCGGCCTCGCTGACCTCGTCGAATACCAACGTACGCAGTTGGCTCAGGGTCAGGCGCCGCCGGCCCTTGAGGACCTGTTCCAGAAAGGCGAGTGCATCGATCAACCCAATCGTCACCGTACACGACAGCTCCACCGGGATCGGGTCGCGGGTATAAAGATTGGCCAGCTCGAAATCCAGATCGACGTCGGCGGCGTCGACGACGACCGCGGTGAGCTGGCGTGGCGCGCCGGGCAAACGCAGCGCACCCAGGAAATTTTGCAGTGTATAACGGCCAGGACCGAGTTCCCCGCGCGGCACCCTGCCGTCTTCCAGCACCAGGGCACGGCAGCCCGGTTCGACCACCAGGCTCTTGGCGAAAAGTCCGGGCACATCGTGCACATCGATGCGGGCGGCAAATTCATCGACGCCGCGCGCCCAGTGGTTGTCCTGGATGCGCGGTCGCTGGGTCGTGGCCAGGGGCTCGCCGCAGTGCGGGCAGTATTCGCTGTTTGCCGGCGCATCTTTGCCGCAGTGCCCGCAGCGCATGGCCGCGTTCGCTACCGGCGTGGCACAGTGCGGGCAGAAGCGCGCCCCGGCCGGCAGCGGGCGGCCGCACTCCTGGCAGGTTTCGGTGTTTGGCATACGAGGCCTCCTTTGCGTAAAATCGTACTGTGATCCAGTTTGCTTTGGTTCATCGGTGACGCCGCCTGGAGCTCAAGCTCCAGGCTCATAGCTTAAGTCGGCTGAAAGCCGACCCAGGCGCCACAGCCCTCCTTAACGGCCTTCATTGGCGTTTGAACGCCAGGCAGTCCCACACCACGTTTTCCCCCAGCCCGCTTTAGCGGCCTTCGGCTTTCAGCCTGGCGTTTGAACGCCAGGCAGGCGTGCGCGCTCACGAATCCTTATCGGCCGCCGACCACTCCCCTTCGATGATCGCCTCCGCACCGTCGCCGCGTACCGGATCAACGGTGGTCGTGGTGCCCGAACTGACGCCTGGACTGGTCACGCTGCCGGCTAACAAGCCGGAGATCATCGGCCTGGTGGACATGCCGGCGGTACGGCCTTCGTCGAGCATCTGGATCAGCCGCTCCAGTTCTTCCTGTTCCAGAATCTCGCCCTTGGCGGCGAGAAAGTTGCGGATCAGCTCCAGGCGAGCCTCGGCGTAACGTAACTCGATCTGTTTGTCCTGCTCGATCTGTTTCACCTGCATCTCGCCCAGGCGTTTGATCTTTTCCATTTCCTGCGCGTGCAGCATCTGCAGGTAACTGCGGCGAAATTCTGGGTCGTGCAGCAGGAGCGAGGCGGGATTGTTGGGATCGATCGTCGCCATCTCGCGCTGCAGCATCTGGAGCTGATGTTCTTTCCGGCGCGTGTCGATTTCCAGCTCGTGTTCCAGCCGTTCGCGGGCTGCTTCGGCTTCGAGGCGGGCGCGTTCACGTTCGGTTTCGGCCTCCAGGCGAGCGCGTTCACGCTGGCTGGCGATTTTATCCTGGCTGGCACGCAACATGGCCAGCTCGATCTCGACCTCGATCTGCTGGCGGCGAATGGTCTCGCGCTTGTCGGCCTCCAGCCGTGCCAGGGTGACTTCAGAGTCCAGGCGCTTCTGGTCCTCCAGATCGCGCTCGAGCTGGTGCCCAACGATGCCTTCCAGCGATTTGCGCACTTCTTCAGGCAGTTCGTAGTCAATGGTGACCTGTTCCAGGGCCAGGCCCAAGACGGGGCGTTCACCAATGGCGCCGGCCACCGCTTCGGCCTCATTCAGCCGTTCGCTGACGTCCTGATAGCGGCCGATCCGTTTAAAGAATTTGCGCAGCTCGGCGCGCATCTCGTCACACAGCTGGCGCAGTGGGTCCTGGTCCAGGTTGCGCACCACCTTTTCAGCGTCGAGCACGTGGAAGTAGATATCGACCGTCGCCGCAATCTCGGACACGTGGTCACCCAGGCGAAAGCGCGAGTCGAAGCGAAAGGGTCGCGCAGCACTCATGTTGACCATGAATCCGACCTGTTTTTCAGAGCCAGAGCTGAGCTGGCGACGTTCGAGCA
>CAZEPA010000523.1:0-3489 GCA_964513955.1 uncultured Anaerolineae bacterium
GCGCCGGATCAGCTCGGCCTGCCGCTGCCTGCGCTCCAGGCTCCAGCCGTTGGCCATCGTGCACCTCCAATAGTTTGTTTGGCGCGCTTTCGGATTTCTCCGCGCGCGCCCTGCCCCGGCCGTTGTTGACCTGCTGGTGGCCCTGGGCGATGTTGGCCTGCCGGATGTAGGGCATCGGGTTCTTGATCGCCGCCAGCGCCTCGACGGTGGCCCGGGACTGGGACTGGGCCTTGAGCGCCATGCGCAGCAGCGTCTCCAGGCCCGGCAGCGTCTGCTGGCGCCCGGCCCGCTCGGCCAGGTTTTGGAACATGCAGTCGAGCGTCAGGGCCTGGCTGGCCAGCATGCGTTCGTAGCGGTCCAGCTTGCCGGCCACCGCCTCGTCGCCGGCCTGCCTGAGCTCGACCAGCAGGTCCAGCGAGTCCAGGGTGTGGTCGGTCTCGGTGTAGCGCTTCACGGTCGAAGCGGCTCCCGAGGACTGGGTCACCAGCCGGGCCAGCTGCTGCGACGGGGTCTCGGCGCCCTTCAGGAGGTCGCGGATGGCCGGGGAGGCGGCAGCGGGCGTCGAGCTCTTGGACTTCTTGCTCGCCATCAGTCGCTTTCCTTCCAGGTCGCCACCCAGGCCTCGATCAGCTCGCCGATGGTGGTGCGCTCACGGGCAGCGCGGATCTTCAGGGCCAGGTGCAGCTCGGCGCGGATGTTGGCCGTCAGGCGCACGTCGCCCTCGGGCAGCTGGCCGGAGCGAGAGCTACTGCCCGAGGCGCGACGGGCAGGCCCAGCCGGGGGAGCGAGCTGAGTTGCTGACGTCCGCTTCATGATCGGATTATGCACTCATGTACTTACCTGTGTGCAAGAGTGTGCGCCTCACCTGCGCGGTCGGCGATCACGCGGCGATCTGCCGGGCCATCTCGTGGACAACGGTGTGCAAGATGGCTCTGAGGCAGCGCGATTCGCCCGCCATCGTGGCCGCCAATTCGGGACGCGCCTGGGCGATCCGGGCGTTCTCGGCTTCGACCTCGGCATACAGCACTTCAGCCTCGGCAACGATGCGGCTGCGCAGACTCTCCAGCAGGCGCTCGGCCGTCCCCTTGACCAGATTCAGCGCGGCACCGGCCTCCAGCAGCAGGTTCCGGCGGATGTCCGAGAAGTGCCGCACGCCCAGCACCGGCCAAGCCAGCTGGGTGTGTGCAGGCCAGCCGGTTTTGTCGAAGGCCGGTGAGTCATATGTGGCGACGCTGAGCAGGTCGTAGAACGGCGCCAGCTGGACACCTTCGTGCGACACCAGAAAGCTCAAGTTTTTCAAGTGCGCATCGCTGTTGCCGACCAGCACGTTGAACACCAGCCAGCCAAACAACCGCGAGCGCGCCACCGCCGGGCTGCGGCAGGCTTTGGCCAGCGCGGCCAGGTTTTCCAGGCTGCCCTGGCTGTACTTGAAGCTGCGATCCAGCCCCAGCAGCTGGCAGGCGTCGATCGCATGGCGGCGCTGCCAGCCTTGCGCAGCTGCAACCCGGTCAAAGCGATCGATCAGGTACACGGGTGACGGCACGTAGCGCCGATGCACCTCGGGCACCTCAAGCCCAAGCCGCCCCGCCAGCCGCATCACAAACCATTCGTTGATCACGGAATGGGGGTAGTCCGTGTCCGGGTGATCGGGCTTGAGGATATGGGTGGAAGGCGTGGCGCCCGCCGGTTCAAACAGTGCGCCATCTTGCAGAACGACGGCCAGCTTGTGCTGCGCACCGGCCAGCGACATGCGCTTGATGGCGGCGTGCGTCAGCGGCGCCCTGGGCAACTGGCGGATGCGCGCCTGCAGCGCCTCGTCGGGCAAGGGGCGCAGGGGCTCGGTGGTTTGCGGTGCGGCCTCTGGCGGCAGCAAGGTCAGCGACCCGGCGGACTCCGCGCCGTACCAGGCCAGCAGGCCGAAGGCGTCGGCCGCATCCAGCCGGGCGTCCTTGGCCAGCAGCACCCGTTGATCTTCTTCTGGCAGCAGGTTGTCAAAGTACCACTGCACCGGGCGCTGACTGGCGCCGTCCAGCAAAGGCTGCGCCGACAGGGGAAGGTGCGGGCTGAGCGCAAAGCCCTTGGGGTTGGCCAGCCAGTCCGGGGTGTACTGAAAGCTCCACAGGCCCGCCACCTCCTGCAAGCGGCCAACTTCTTGCTGGTTGATCGATGCGCGCAAAGATCGGCCAGTCATGCCCCACCCTTGTGGTTGGCCGGGTCGTTCAGATAAGCCGCCACACTCTCGGGCACGTCCACCATGACACGGATGCCCAGGCCCTCCAGCACCTGAAAGAGCTTGCCCCACTGCACGGTTTCGCCGCCGCGCTCGATCTTGCCCAGGAAGTTCTCGCTCACGCCGATGCTGCCGGCGGCATCGTCCTGGCGAATCTTCTGCGCCTTGCGGCTGGCGCGCACCACCTGGCCGATCGCGGCGGCGTTGGGGATGGGTATATGCATGATTAATCCTTTCAATTGTGAGGATTTTCAATCAGGCGAGAGAGTTTGGCAATAAATCCGCTTGAATATGCAGATTTTTGTGGACGCGATACCATGCGACCAAATATCCTCGCGAACTCAAGGATTTGTGGGTCCAGCCAGCGCGGATGACACCCGGGCAGCGCCGCCGCTTTATGGGCACGCAGTGAAATCATCTCAATCGCGTGCGACACTCAACCGTGGTCATCAGCAAGGCTTGCTTGGTCGCCAGCGGTCCGGCGGCAGCGCTTCGACCGCACTCCTCCTTTGCGCCCGCAGCCGCGTCGGCACTTCCTTTGTGGCTCATGTCCGCTCTGGCAGCCAGCCTGAACCAGACTCGTCACGGCCGCTGAGATACCCGCAGGCATCGACAGCCCAGACATGCTGCCGGTGAAACTCGAGGTAGGCCTGATGCTCGGCGCGCAGGCCCGAAACCTTCAGCGGCAGCATCAAACCCAGAGCCGCGCGCCGCTCGATGGTCAACCCTGCCGAGAGTTGCACCACACCTGCCGTGTCGACGGTTATCCACCCGGCATCAAACAGCGCATCCAGGTGTGGCGCCAGCAGCAGGCCGTTGAACACGTCCAGCCGCTGCTCGTCGGTGTCGCACTGGGCCCAGGGGCGGATATGAGATGCCCGCAGCAGCGCCGGCACGTCCAGACCCGTGACGCAGCACTTCCCTTGCCAGTAGTCCAAGAGAGCGCCGCGGAACAGGCCTTGCCCAACGCGTTGGACGCCCAGGCGCTCTGCCTCGGTCGTCTTGGGCATTGCGGCCGTCTTTATCTTGAACTCGTCGGCCACCCGATTCGGCTTGGTTCGTGCGTGAGCCGCCGTTGTGCGCAGCACGGCGTAGAGCTCGCCGTATCCCTCGACCTGCATCGCCTGGCCACCCGCTTTCAGATCAAGGAGCGCGGGGTCCGATGCGCTGACCTCGAAGGCATTCTCGCCAGCCACCTGCACCAGCACTGTCTCCGGAAACCGGGCCGACCGAAGCTCCAGTCCATCCGCATGCGAAAT
>CAZEPA010000524.1:0-3477 GCA_964513955.1 uncultured Anaerolineae bacterium
CCATCATTGGCCGTCACGCTCAACCAGCGGTCTCCAGCCGGCGCCGTCGCACCTAATTTGTAGAAGAAGGAAAGTGTTGCCGTTGTCATGGTGACAGGCACCGTGACCGTCTGGCTCAGGGTGGCATTAGCGGTCCGAGTGGCCAGGGGCGTGCCCGCGTAAAACAAGTCTTCCGATGCCGACCCGCTGGGGTAACTTACCCAAACCAGGTTACCCATGCCTGATGGGGCGATGGTGAAGAGATAATCTCCTACCGGGTCATGCCCAGGTGACGCCTTGACCGGAGTAGCCCAGACCTGATTATCCAAGAGACGCGTATAGTAGATGTGGCCATCAATCGCACTTCGCCAAACAAGGTAGATGTGGTCCTGCTGGTCGCGTATAAGCCTATGGGAAACGGCAACAGCCCGCTCTGAGGGCCAGACAGCGGCCGGAGGGGTCCACAAATCAGGGCCAATCTTGCGGCTGTAATACATGTGACCCGCGTTATCCAGCCAGACGACATGCACGATGCCCGCTTCGTCAGCAACAAGGGTGAAATAGCCTGCCCACGGCATCAAAACCGGAAGCAGCCACTCCTGATTGACGCGACGCTCCGTGTACAACACCATGTAAGCGTAAGTCGTCCATACGACATAGACCGTCGCATCGGAACCGACGAACATGCTGAATGACAGGACATTTGAATATGGTTCTATGGGTACTCGCTGCACTTCCGTCCATGTTCCATCAGTCCGTCGTTGCTTGTAGAAAATAGACGTAAGCTGTTCCGCCCATGCCACATAGAAAGCGCCATTCGTCCCTTGTATCAACTGCGCTCTCTCGCCAGCTGCTGCAAGTCGCACGATGGGAGACCAGATGCCATTAGTACTGCGAAATGCGTAGTAAAGGCCGGAAGTACCTTGCGCGTCGGAATACCATATCGAATGGGCAACTCCGGCGGGTGTCACAGCCAGGCGTGGTATCTCAAAATAACCCAGGCTCGAATTTCCCACGTAGTCCTGGGGGGCTGACCAGACACCGGTTGGCGATCTGAACCTGTAATAGATGGTGCGTTTTTGATTGGTGTTCTCCGCCCATATCACATGCAAGCCGCCTTGATCATCGGCGCCGATTTGTGGCTTCGATTTGGCTCCGGCGGTGGTTGAGATCCGAAGCGGTGTTGACCATGAGCCAGCTAGATTCCGTTGTGCATAGAAAATTTCTCCCATGGCATCAGAATCCTCATACAGCTCAACCCACACCACATGCAACACGCCGTTTTGGTCCATCTTCATAGCCGGCGTGACCGATCGCTTTGAACTGGTAGAGATATTGGTTGAGGTTGAGAATTGCAGCGGTGAACAACCGAGGAGTGCAGCTCGATCACCCGTATGCTCGACTTGTACCGTTGTGGAGATCGGGATCACGCCCGAATCTGTCCAGGGTGTAAGCGTCGGCTGTTCAAAGTCTCCATTGCGCAAGGCTTGATCGAGAGGCGGCAACACCGCGTCGAGTACCACATCGGCGTCAGCGCCAAAGTGCGTCATGGGCAAAACGCCATAGCCCAGCTTGCTCCACGAAGCGGCATAAGCTGCTGCGGAGTTCCCAACATACGCTTGATAAGCGCCGTTGGGATCAGTGACGAATCCGCTGAACGCGGCCGGCGTTGTGTTAATGGCAGCGCCTACAATTGGCACGCCGCGATTGTCCCTCACCGCGCCGCTGATGCCCCACGAGTATAGGGTCGTACTTGCATCTCCATTACCTGACGGCCATTCCTCCCGGTTCCTCGCGCGATCGAGACCGCGTGAGCGAAACGCGTAAGTTTGCAGCGGTGTGCCAACAAATGAGTTGCCCCTGGCCGCCGTGCGGACTTGCCAGTCTACCCAAGCATTCCCAGCCAAAGGGGCATCCACGCCGTTTATAACCTGGTACTGAACGTCGTACGTGTGAATCCCAGAACCGCCCGGATCCGTACCGCTCCATGTAATGACATTGCCATTGCGTAGATACTCCGGTAATGGATCTACGGATGTGACTGGCGCCGACCCTTCCACCGTCGTGATGGCGTCTGGCATTGTGGGCCAGGCTTCGGTATTCCCAGCACGATCGTTTGCCTGGCTGCGGAAACTATACACATGGCCGCCGTCTCCGAAAAAAACAGCCGACGTGGCTGTTGTCCTGTCTCGCCAGACATTCCACCCATTGTCATTATCCTTCACCTGCACCACGTAGTTTAAGATGCCGGAGCGGCCCTGGTCGCTGCCCGACCAGCGAACGGTGAACGCGTAGGGGGATTGCACCGGAAGCGGCTCTATGTTCGACGTAGGCGCGGTCAGATCAAGCGCCTGCCAGTCGGGGCGCCAGTCGCGATCGCCGTTGCCGAGGAAAACTGGCGGCGCCCAGGGTTGAACGCTGTCCAGCGCTCTGAGGCGGGAACTCGTCCAATACCACTGACCCTCATACTCGATCCAGGAGAGATACATAAACGCGATGTAGCGGCCATCCGGTGACCAACTGGGAGTCAAGGCATCCGTTTTTTCATCCTCAGGACGATACAGGCGCCGTGGATTGCTGCCGTTGGCGTTCATGACCCAAATTTCGTGCCAGGTGTCGCCATCGCTGTCCGCGTCAAAGGCAATTCTCGTTCCGTCAGGCGACCAGGTCGGGTTTTCAGCCGCAGGCTGTGTCGAAAGTCGCGTCTGCCCGCTGCCGTCCACATTCATCACCCAGATACCCAATTCACCGTTACGGCGCGACGTAAAGGCAATTTTCGTCCCATCAGGCGACCAGGCGGCCGCGCCGTCGTAGTCTGGCGAGTTGGTCAGGCGTTGTGGGTTGCTGCCATCCACATTGATGATAAAAACGTCCCATTGGCCGCCAACATAACTCTCATACACAAAACGGGTCCCATCAAATGACCAGGCTGCGCCCGCGTCATCCCCGCCATTGGGCGTGATTTGCCACGGTCCGCTGCCGTCCATGTTCGCCACGAAAATTTCGTAGGCGCCGGTACGTCGTGATGTGAACGCGTATGGCAGCGCGGCTGGCCCCAAGCGAGGCGCCAGGTCAGGGGCCACGTCATAGGTCAAACGCACGGGATAGCCGCCATTACCGCGCGCGGTGTAGATTTCCCAATTGTTGTCGCGATACGATTGAAAAACGATCCTGCTGGTGGCAGCAAGATCATCAGGTAGAAGGTTATCTGATGATGGTGCAACGGAGGATGGCTCCGTGGCGCGAAACGGGATTTCCTGCATAGGCAGTGTCAGCACATGCGGTGGAGGTGGAGGGGCGGCAGCTGAGTGCGATGGTAAGCCGGTTGTTGCCGCCAGGCAGGCGACGATCAACAAAAACAGGGCCGTTAGCGAGCGACTCACAAACAGAGAGTGGTTCATCAGATCTCTCCTTTCGGGTCAGAGGCGGGCGATAGATTCGGAACCTGTATGCAGTATAACACGGGTGACGTATCTCTGTCAATGTCTCGGTTTACAA
>CAZEPA010000525.1:0-3477 GCA_964513955.1 uncultured Anaerolineae bacterium
AACAACAGCGACTTGATGATCTGCGCGGGAGACACGCCCAGGGCCGCGGCCGCGGCCGGGACAGTGGGCGTATCCACGGTCATGGGAATCAACTCCGCGGCAATGCCCGCCTCACGAATGAAGTGCGCCAGGTCGAGCGGCGTGAGCAAAGGATGAATCATAGCATGTTCCAAGACTTCCGAAGTCTGATAGACTTCGGAAGTCCTCAAATGTGGGCGCCGCTTTCAACCCAGACATCGGCCATGCGGCGGTCGTCTTCCAGTCGCAGTTGTTGCACCACGGTTTCCAGGGCCAGGACGCGGGCGCCCATTTCGCGCAGCAGTTCCATGGTGGGATCAGGCAAGCGATTGTGCTGCAGGTCTTCGTGCAGTGACGGTTCGGGCAGGGGATCGGCGTTTCGACCGCGCACGCGGCCGGGCACGCCCGACACCACGGAGTTGGGTGGCACATCCTTGACGACGACCGAGTTGGCGCCGACGCGGCTGTGCGCGCCGATCCGAATCGGCCCCAGAATTTGCGCGCCCGCGCCCACCACCACATGATCCTCCAGCGTAGGATGGCGTTTGATCTTCTCCCAACTCACACCGCCCAGGGTGACGTTGTGATACAGGGTGACATCCTCGCCAATCTCAGCCGTTTCGCCAATGACGGTGCCCATGCCGTGATCAATGAAGAACCCAGGCCCAATCTGCGCGCCCGGGTGAATCTCAATGCCGGTTAGCGCGCGCGACACGTGGCTGACGCCGCGCGCCAGCAGCCGGCGCTTGCGTCGCCAGAGCCAATGCGCGGCGCGGTGCATCCACACCGCGTGCAGTCCGGGGTAGAACAAAACCACCTCGGCCACGCTGCGCGCGGCCGGGTCGCGCGCGAAGATCACCTGGATGTCCTGGCGAAGCGTCTGCCACATCGTTTTCTCCGGGCTCTACACCTGTAAATCAGCGTATAAGATGGAGCTGAGGTAGCGCTCGCCGTAAGAGGCCACCACGGCCAGGATGCGCTTGCCCGCGTGTTCAGGGCGCTGCGCCAGGCTGACCGCGGCGTGAACCGCAGCGCCGGAACTGATGCCGACCAGCAGCCCTTCTTCCTGGGGCAGGCGCCGCGCCATCGCGATGGCGTCGTCGTTAGTGACACGCACGACCTCGTCAATCAGACTGGTCTCCAGCACACGCGGCACGAAACCCGCGCCGATGCCCTGAATTTTGTGGCTGCCGGGTTGGCCGCCAGAGAGCACCGGCGAGGCGTCCGGCTCAACGGCCACGATCTTGAGATTGGGCAGGCGCGGTTTGAGCACCTGGGCGACGCCAGTCAAAGTGCCGCCGGTGCCGACGCCGGAGACAAAGATATCCAACTGGCCGCCGGTGTCACGCCAGATCTCCTCGGCCGTGGTGCGGCGGTGAATCTCCGGGTTGGCGGGGTTATCAAACTGCTGCAGCATCAGGTAGCGCGGGTCCGAGGCCAGGATTTCCTGGGCCTTGTTGATCGCGCCGCGCATCCCCTCTGCGCCCGGCGTCAGGATCAAGTCCGCGCCAAACGCGCGCAGCAGCTTGCGCCGCTCGATGCTCATGGTGTCGGGCATGACCAAGAGGCAGCGGTAGCCTTTGGCGGCCGCCACCAGGGCGAGGCCGATGCCGGTGTTGCCGCTGGTCGGCTCTACCAGGATCGTATCAGGCCCAAGCTGGCCGCTCTTTTCGGCGGCTTCGATCATGTTCATGGCAATGCGGTCTTTGACGCTGGCGCCAGGGTTGAAGAACTCCAGCTTGACCAGCACGTCAGCCGGCGCGCCATTCGTCACCTTGTGCAGGCGCAGCAGGGGCGTGTTACCAATCAGTTCGGTCACATTGTCGGCAATTCTCGACATAATTCAGACTCCTCTTGCTTCGTGCATTTCTTGTTCAATCGTAACTATTCAGAGCGATTGAAATCGCGCCTTATGGGCGTGCCGCCGGGCGTCCACCTTCGTGGACGCAGCGCCGGTCGGCGCCGGCCCGACCTTGCGGCGGAACGCCCTTTCGGCCCGAATTCATTCGGCGGCCGCAGTCGGTGCAGGATGCCTGAGCAATTACGTTCAATCAAAAAGGACTCACCGGGCCAATGGCCGTGCGGATGAGTCCCGATCTCTTCGTCAGACAGGTCGCCGGGCAAAAAAGGCGTCAGCCTGTCAAGCGATTGTGAGGTGATGTAGAAATGTTAGCGTCGTTCGTGCGCTGCCTGACTCACCGCTCCCATGCAACAACCGCGGGGTGCCCGGCGATTACCGGCGCACGCCCGCTTACAACACGAGCAGGTTGAGTGGCAACATACAGATTGACTGTTGAACATTAAACGAAGTGTAGCCAAGAGCGGGAGATTTGTCAAATTGCCCCGCCTGGCCACGGGGGCCAGCCGCTAGGTCTGTGCGCACAACAATTTTCACCGCCGTGTCAATCCGTGTTACAATGGGATAAGACCTGAGATGAGGAATTTGACAGGACAGGAATTGAGCATCCGATGTCAGTGGTATCCCAAACCATACAAACCACAACGGCAGCCCAACCCGAAACCGCAAGACATGCCGACGCGAGGAGTATACTACCTGTCCCACAGATCGAGGAGAATACGCATGATTCAGCCGCCTTCGGAGCTGACCGCCGCACAGTTGCGCCGCCGCATGCAACTGACCAGCCTTCCTTTTGCGACGACAGCCGACGCACCCGAACTGAACGAGATCATCGGTCAGGAGCGGGCCACGCGCGCCATCGAATTTGGCATCGAAATCCCCTACCAGGGCTACAACATTTTTGCCATGGGGCCGGTAGGCGCTGGCAAGACGACCATCATCACTGGTTTCTTGGAACGCAAAGCCCGCACCCGCAGCGTGCCCGCCGACTGGGGTTACGTGCATAATTTCACCGATCCTGATCGCCCAGAGGCCCTGCGGCTGCCACCGGGCGGCGGCGCGCGTCTGCGCGACGACATAGACCAGCTTCTCAACCAGGTGTCCGATACGCTGATCAAGGCCTTTGCCAGCGAGCAGTACGCAGAACATCGCACCGCCCTGGTGCGGCAGTCCGATCAGCTGCGCACGGACCATTTGCGCCAGCTCGATCAGTTTGCGCGCGAGCAGGGCTTTGTCCTGGTGCGCCTGCCGATGGGGCTGATGGTGGCGCCGCTCAAAGACGGCCAGGCAATGACCCAGGAGCAATACGAGGCCCTGTCGGAAGAGGAGAAGCAGGTCTTTCGCACGCGCGAGCCGGAGCTGCAAGAAGCACTGGAACGCACCATGCGGCAAGTGCAGGAGATCAACGAAGAAGCGCAGATGCGCCTGGCCAATCTTGATCGCGAAATTGCGGCGGCGACGACGAAGCCGCTCTTCGATAAGGTCATGCAGCCCTACGCAGAGTGGCCGGAAATTGCCGAGTTCCTCCAGGGCGTTCACACCCACATCAGCGAACATACGGACGATCTGAAGCGGCCGGCTGAGACGGAAGAAGAGGATTC
>CAZEPA010000526.1:0-3467 GCA_964513955.1 uncultured Anaerolineae bacterium
AGTGTGTCGTAGGCAGCCGGCGTGGCCTGAATGATCTTCGCCAGCGGCTGGCCGTTGGTGGGGTTGTAGGATACCAGCTCGCGCCCGCCGCGATCTTCGATCCAGCCGTTGGGGCCGGAGCACGCGCCAAAATTGGTCTGCTGGATGCTGAGCTTTTCAAGTAACGCCTTTACGGACTTCATTCTTTTGAATCTCCTTTGAATCAATCGAATCAACGCTCACTTGGCTGATTAGCCTTGAGTATAACATAGGAGCGGTTAAGGCGGAAGTTTGGCGGGCAAGAGAGTCGGCGCGTGCAGGGTTGGACCTCTGATCATTCCCTATTCCAGGAGCCGTCGAAGCGCAGAACGACCAGTCCATTCTTCTCATCAGCGACAAAGATCAGATTGCCCTCAACGGCTACGTTCTTGGCATCGTACGTGTCATAGAATCCGACTTCGACGGGCGCGGCCGGATTGGCAACCGAAATGACACGCACGCCGTATGTCCCATCTGCCACAAAGACATAGTCTCCTGCTACTGCCACGTCACTACCATAGCCCGGCGTCTCGTAGAATCCAACTGCGACGGGCGCGGTCGGATCGGCGATGGAGATGACGCTCAGGCCGGTCGGCCATAAAGTTGTCACGTAGGCATACTGTCCGGCAATTGCAGCGGCAGAGACACTCCGCACCGCGGTGTACGATCCGACTTGCACAGGCGACCTCGGGTTGGCGACCGAGATGACGTGCATGCCATCACCAACGACATAGGCGTACTCTCCCACTACGACTACATCATTGGCATAGGATAATGGATCATAAACGCCAACCTCAACCGGTAAAGCCGGGTTTGCCAGGGAGGCCACGCGCAAGCCTTTAGGGCCATCGCCCACGTAGGCATATCCCCCGTCCACCGCCACGTTTCTAGAATAGCCTGGTGTGTAATAAAACCCCACTTCGGTAGGCGCGGCAGGATTCGCGATTGAAAAAACGCGCACGCCGTGGAACGGCTCTGTCACATAAGCATAACCTTCCCCCAACGTGATGTGAGCATTGTACCAGAAGGCGTCGCAGTACCCGATTTGCACCGGTCGAGTCGGGTCAGCAATAGAAATCACTCGCAGGGCGGAGTAAGCGCCGACATCCGTGACGTAGGCATAGGCGCCGGCGATGGCCACGCTGCTCGCTCCCCCGCGTGTGGCATAGAATCCAACCTGGGATGGCGCGGTGGGATTGGCAATGGAGAATATATGGAAGCCGTCGTTGTCCGTAACGTAAGCATACGGTCCGACCACGGTTACGTCCTGAGCACTACGCAGGGCGACGAATCCGATCCCAGCCGGCGCGCTTGGGTCGGCGATCGAGATCACGTACAGGTCGTCAGCCGCGACGTACGCGTATTGTCCGGCCACCACGACGGCAAAGGCGCCTGTGGGCATATCGTAGGATGCGAGTTCGACCGGAGAGGCGGGATCGGCTACGGAGATCACACGAAGACTGCTATCGCGATGCAGATCATCCAGCAGGACGTAAATGTACTCCCCTGCCACCGCTACATCTTGTATGCCGGCTGGAAAGGGGGCGGTTTGCCCCACCAGAAGGGGGTTGGCTGGATTCGAGATGTCCAACACCGCCAGGTGTCGCCCCATGTTGACGTACGCCAGGGTATGACTGATGACCACGGTGTCAATGTTGTCTCCCAGGTGGCCCACGAACTGAGGATTGCGTGTGAAACGTTGGCTGATGGCTGGCATGAACAAACGTGATCCAGGTTCCTGGGCGGCATCTGCAGCTTTTGTCGCCACGGCGGCTCTCAGATCGGCCATGCCATCGGTCAACGAGTTCGAGCCGCTTGAGTCTTGTCTCGTCGAGTCGCCTGGGAACCGGACGATTTCCAGGCCATTGAAGCCATCGGCCAGAAAGACCAGATCGCCGGTTACCGCGGCATTGTAGGTGTCCCCTGGTGTGTTGTAGAATCCGACTCCTTCTGGTATGGCCGGATTGGCGATCGCAACGACTTCTAAATCGCCAGTCGTTGCGTAGAGATATGGTTCCGCCAGTGTCACACCTTCGGCTCGTATAGAAATACCCCCGATTCCCCGCGGCGCCGCCGGGTTAGCCACAGAGATCACCTTGAGGTTGCCCAACCACCCGGTGGCGGCGTAAAGATTTGGCCCTGCCACCGCCAGGTCCTGAACCATCTCCGGCGCCCTGATGACCCCGATTTCAGCAGGGGCCGCTGGATCGGCAGTCAAAACCACACTCAGGCCTTCATGCCTGCTTGCCACATAGGCATACTCTCCCGCCATCACGACATCTTTGGTTCCATCTGGCGTGACGACAGAACCCACCTCGACGGGCGCGGTTGGGTCGGCAATCGAGATCACGCGCAACATGCTAAACGAGTCTGCCACATAGGCATACTCTCCCGCCAAAGCCACGCCCCACGCAAATCGTGGCGTGTTGCAAAATCCCACCTCGTACGGCGCGGCTGGGTTGGCAACCGAAATGATGCTCAAGCCGCCATAGCCGCTTGCCACGTAGGCATATTCTCCTGCCACCGCCACGCCCTCGGCATCGCCCCGCAGAAACATCGAACCAATCTCTACCGGCGCAGTCGGATCAGCAATGGAGAGGATGCGAAATCCTCCCCGTTCCGCCGTCACATAAGCGTACTCTCCTGCAACGGCCACACCGTTGGCATTGCCGGGCGTGTCACAAATTCCTACCTCGATGGGCGCGGTCGGGTTGGCGACCGAGATCACGCGCAAGCCGTCATCGCTAGCCGCCACATAGGCATAGTCTCCCGCGACGGTTACGTTGACAGCAGTGCCTGGTGCGTGGCCGACCACGATTGGCGCGCTTGGGTCGGCGATCGAGATGACGTAAAGACCTGCCCAGGCGCTCGCTACGTAGGCGTAGTCTCCCACCAGTGCAATATCCTGGACCAGGCCTGAAGAAGGCATGATGTGCCCAATTTGAGTGGGGCTGATCGGGATGGACACATCAATCACCGTCAGGTAGGCTCCCATGCCCATGAATGCCAGCGTCTCGCTGATCGCCACCGTGTTCATCTCGCCGCCCAGGTGGCCGACGAACTGCGGGTTGCGGCTGAAACGCTGCATGATGCCTGGCACAAATAGGACGTGGTCTTGATGCGGCGACAGATGGCTGGTCCGCCCTGTTAACGGCGCGTTGGCAAAGAGCAGCGCGAACAAACCAACGAACCACAGTTGGCGTCCAATTCTCATGTTAACCTCCTCGGGCATGAACACCTTGAGATTGAACGAATCTTCGCGCACTCTGTTTTGTTACGCAAGTCGTCGAGGCCCCGGGGCCGTGAAAATGAAAACAAGCGCCATTACCCTGTCACTCTCAGCGGTTAGGCGCTTGCTGGCTCGTGCACGGAGGCAAGGATAGATGGAATTCAAGCCGTGGAGACGTTGATGACGTGGCGCGGCGCAGCCGTCAGGCTGGCGCCGAGGC
>CAZEPA010000527.1:0-3463 GCA_964513955.1 uncultured Anaerolineae bacterium
TCGAAGACCTCAAGAAGCTCGATGTCAACGGCCTGTCGCCGCTGGCCGCGCTCAATGTGCTGTTCGAGTTGCAGCAGCGCGCGCGCCAGGAGTAAAAAACCAACGGCGCATAGACCAACCTCGCTTCTTATTGAATATGTCTCTGCAAGGGAATGAGCAGCAACGACTCCGCTATCCACGCTGTCCTTGACACGTTGCAGCCGGCGAAAGGCCGGAGCGTGAGCCGGATGTCCTTCGACGACGGCCGCGACCAATACCGAGGTGTCGAACATGATTCTCACAGGCCCGCCTGTTGGATCAACTCAGTTATTCGCTAACCGGCCTAACCCACCAGCTTGACGAAATGCCGCCGGCCGACCTGGAGGATGCGGCTGCCGCCAGCGCTCACATCAATCACGGTTTCGATCTGCTCCAGGCGCTGGCCGTCCAGCTTGACGCCGCCCTGAGCCAGCAGACGGCGGCCTTCGCCGCGGCTGGCAATCAGACCGGCGGCCTGCAGCAGGTCGAGCAGCGCTAATGGCCCAGTGATGGCAAATTCAGGCATGTCTTCCGGCAGCTCGCGTTCCTGGAAAACGGTGCGGAAATGCGCTTCCGCCTGCTGAGCCGCGTCCGTGCCGTGGAAAATCTCGACGATCTCGAAGGCCAGTTTCATCTTGACATCGCGCGGATGGGCCGCGCCGGTTGCCAGATCCTCCTCGAGCTGCTTGATCTGGGCTGGCGTCCAGCGCGTGACCAGATTCATGAAATTGCTCATGGCGCCGTCCGGAATGGACATCACCTTGCCGTACATCTGCGCGGGCGGCTCGTTGATGCCGATGGCATTGCCGGTGGATTTGCTCATGCGCAAATGGCCGTCTGTGCCCACCAGAATCGGCAGCGTGATAGCAATCTGCGGGCGCTGATTGAACCCTTCGGCCAGCTTGCGCCCGGCCATCAGGTTGAAGAGCTGTTCCGTGCCGCCGACTTGCACATCGGTCTGCAGCGCGAGCGCGTCATAGCCCTGCATCAAGGCGTACATGAACTCATGCAGCCAAATGGCATCGCCGTTGGCAAACCGTTTGGCAAAATTATCACGCGCCAGGAACTGCTGCACCGTGAAGTTGGCGGCGAGGCGAATGACATCGGCAAAGCTCAACGGCGCCAGCCAATCGGCATTGAAACGGATGTGGGTTTTTTCCGCATCCAGAATCTTGAAGGCCTGGGCGGTGTAGGTCGCGGCATTGGCGGCCACCTGTTCCGGCGTGAGTTGTTTGCGCACCCCCTCCTTGTCGGACGCATCGCCGATCAGGCTGGTGAAATTGCCGATCAGGAAGGTGCACTCATGGCCCAATTCCTGGAATTGGCGCAGTTTGCGCATGGGCACCGAGTGGCCCAAGTGGATGTCCGGCGCGGACGGGTCTACGCCCAGGTAGACCTTGAGCGGCCGACCGCTCTCCTGTGACTCCAACAGGCGCACGCGTAACTCTTTTTCCATGTTGGCGTAGGTTTGCGCGTCGCCAAAATCGGCCCCACGCATCAGAATCGCCACTTGTTCGTCAATGCTCAAATTTGTCGCCATACCATCCGCCGAGACTGAGAATTTTCAAGACCGGTGCGTACGTCGCACCGGCGAGCGCCATTATAATGCACGTGTCTAGGTCGTACAATTATAATGCACGTGTCTAGGTCGTACAACTTGTTGCGGGTCATTTTCCAAAGGTTGACGAAATGTGTACGGTGCGTATCATTGGGCCATGAGTAATGGTCTCTATCGCCAGGCGGGTTGGACCTGGCCAGAGCAAAAGTGAGAACCAATGCGATATCCAGTCGTTATGCATAAAGATCCAGAAAGTGACTATGGCGTGACCGTGCCTGATCTACCCGGTTGCTTCAGCGCCGGTGATACGCTGGATGAATCCTTGCATGAGGTTGTCGAAGCGATTGAGTGTCACCTGGAAGGGTTATTGTTGGATAGTGAACCGATTCCCACGCCGCAGCCGATTGAAGATCACCAAAAGAACCCGGATTATGCTGGCGGCGTTTGGGCCTTTGTAACCGTAGACCTGGCAAAATTGTCGGGCAAGACCAGGCGCGTCAATGTGACTTTACCGGAGCGCATTCTGACCCTCATGGACAATTACGCTTCTCAGCACGGCGAAACACGTTCAGGTCTCATCGCCGAAGCGGCTCTTGAGTACATCGCATCCCGCCAAAATCCTGGCGCGGAGCGCCGCAACGCAGCGACATAGAGCCAATTGATTCACGCAGCGGCCATGAACAGCCGCTCTATCGCCCCTTTGATAGGGGCGATAGAGCGGCTGGAAGAAGCGAGCGGCCACACAGCCCTGGATACTTGGGGAACTTTCCTCTCGGTTTCTTATGCGTTCCCAAACACGATCGCGCCGTCGCGAGTATCGGCCGCAATCGTCTGGCCGGCCTTGAAACGCCCTTCCAGCAGGGCCATCGCCAGCGGATTCTGCACCTCGGTCTGGATGGCTCGCTTGAGCGGCCGCGCCCCGTAGGTTGGGTCAAAGCCAATGTCAGCCAGATGCTGTTTGGCCCGGTCGCTGAGCGTCAGCGCCAGCCCATGTTCGGCCAGCAGCGCTTGCAGCCGTCGTAACTGAATCTCGACGATATGCATCAGATCGGCGCGCGTCAACGAATGGAAGACGATGATGTCATCCACGCGGTTCAAGAACTCCGGGGGGAACTCCTGACGCAGCGCCTGCAGCGCCCGCTCCCGCTTGGCCTCATCACCCAGGGCAGGGTCATTGATGAAATGACTGCCGATGTTCGAGGTCATGATGACCACGGTATTCTTGAAGTCCACCGTGCGCCCCTTGCCGTCGGTCAAGCGGCCGTCGTCCAGCACTTGCAGCAGTGCGTTGAAGACCTCACGATGCGCCTTTTCGATCTCGTCGAAAAGCACGACGCTGTAGGGCTTACGCCGCACGGCCTCGGTCAACTGCCCACCTTCATCGTAACCCACATACCCAGGCGGCGCGCCGATCAGGCGACTAACGGTGTGACGCTCCTGGTACTCGCTCATGTCAATGCGCACCAGGTTGTTTTCATCATCGAACAAGAAGCCAGCCAGCGCCCGCGCCAGTTCGGTCTTGCCCACGCCGGTTGGCCCCAGGAAGATGAAACTGCCGATGGGGCGATTGGGGTCTTGTAGGCCCGCACGCGCGCGGCGCACCGCGTTGGCCACCGCGGTCACCGCCGCGTCCTGACCCACCACCTGCTGGTGCAAGCGGCTTTCCATCTGCATCAGCTTGGCCACTTCCCCTTCCAACAGCTTGCTGACCGGAATGTGCGTCCACGTAGAGACCACCGCGGCCACTTCTTCCGCGCCCACTTCCTCCTTGAGCAGCATCCCGCGCGCCTGCATCTCCTGCAACTGCGCTTCGATCTCGGCCAACTTCTGTTCCTGACCGTTCAGCTGCCCGTACTGCAGCTCGGAGGCGCGGCCGTAGTCTGCTCG
>CAZEPA010000528.1:0-3447 GCA_964513955.1 uncultured Anaerolineae bacterium
GCAGACCCGGCGGCATCAGCGGATGCGACCGCGGGTGCCCAGGTTCACCAGAGCCAACAAGACAACAGCGCCAACCAGCGCCGTGATGATGCTGGGCAGGCTGAAGAGGTTGTTCGATATGTCACGGCCGAGCAGCCAGCCGCCAATGAACGCGCCGGCTATGCCAATGACAATATCACGCAGCATGCCCTGGCCCCGATTGCTGCCCATCACCAGGCTTGCCAGCCAGCCAACGATCGCACCAAAAACAATCCACAAGACAAGGTTGATCATGATTTTCTCTCCTGATTAAGTATCTATGCCTCAAAACAGACGAGGGGAATGGCTACAGGACATCATCCTGCGGGCCGTCCAACTCTTCAAGCAGCGTCATGAGGATGCGGCGGGCGCTGCGCGCGGCTTTGGCCCGATGGCTGATGGAGTTCTTCAGCTCCGGCGACAGTTCAGCCATCGTCAGATCGCTCCATTCTATCTGAAAGATCGGGTCATAGCCAAAGCCGTTGCCGCCGCGCGGGGCGGTCACAATCGAGCCTTCGATGACGCCCGACGCGGTGAAGGCATCGCCGTCGGGCAGGGCGAGGGCCACCACGCAGCGAAAGCGCGCCGCGCGCTGGCCGGCCGGCACATCAGCCAGGCGCTCCAGCAGGTACGTGTAGCGCGCTTGATCGTCCTGCAGGCCGCCATAACGCGCCGAGAATATGCCTGGCTCGCCGTTGAGCGCGTCAACCTCCAGACCAGAATCATCTGCCCAAGTCCACAGACCGGTCATCTCGGCGTAGCCCAGCGCCTTGAGCACGGCATTCTCGGCAAAACTCTCGCCGGTCTCTTCAATCTCCGTGGTGATTCCAAGCTCGTCCAGGAAAGTGACCTCCACCGGCAAATCGGCCAGCAACTCTCGATACTCTCGTACTTTACCCTGGTTGTGCGTCGCAATCAGCAATTTGCGCATCATCCTATCCTTTGATTTCGGACTTCTGGCCCGCTTTGACCAGAAACCTATCCTATCATATAATCGCACTGGCAGCAAGCTGTGCATCGTGTTCGCAAAAGAGGAAGAAGACCGTATGACGCACTATCCGTTGCATCTCTTCTCTGGCACCGCCAATCGCCCATTGGCCGAACGGATCGCAGAATGTCTCAATCTACAGCTTGGCCTCTGTGAGACCAAGCACCTGGCGGATACAGAAGTATACGTTGAGATTCATGAAGCGATTCGTGGACAAGATATCTTTTTCATTCAGCCGTGTGGACCGCCCGTCAACGACAACCTGATGGAACTGCTGTTGTATGTGGATGCCTTCCGCCGCGCGTCGGCCCATTCCCTCTCGGTGGTCATTCCCTACTTCCCCTACAGCCGGCAAGAGCGCATGGCCCATGGGCGCGAGGCCATTAGCGCGCGCGTGGTGGCCCGCATGTTGCAGACGCTCGGCGTCACCCGCGTCGTCTATGTGGATATTCATGCCGAAGCGACCCAGGGCTTTTTCGACATTCCCGTAGATCCGCTGTCCGCGCGCAAGGTGTTCATCGAGTACTTCCAAGATAAGGAAATGGAGAATCCCATCATTGTGGCGCCTGACGTAGGCCGTGCGAAGCTGGCTGGCCGTTATGCGGAAGCGATGGGATTGCCCCTGGCCCTGATGCACAAACGACGCCTTTCGCACAGCGCGGTCGAAACGTCGCACGTGGTGGGAGACCTGCGCGATCGAACGCCGATTGTGATTGATGACATGATCGCCGGCGGCAGCATCCTCACCCAACTCAGCGCGCTAGTAGACGCCGGCGCGCGACCGGAGATCTACCTGGCGATCACCCACCCGCTGCTGCTGCCGACGGCTTTGGAACGTCTCGACAACCCGATCATCAAGGAGTTGGTAGTCACCGACACTATCTTCATCCCGCCCAACAAACAACATTCCAAGCTGGTTGTGCTTTCGCTGGCTCCCCTCCTGGCGGATGCCATCGAGCGCATTCACGCGGCGCGCACAATCAGCCCTCTACTGAAACTGACGCCACAAGAATGGGGAGATCCCCTTCCCAAGTAAGTGCACTGCTTAGGCGTCTTTGTATCTTGCGCATGAAAGGAACTAACCTGGTGTTTGGAAAAGAGAAGCGACCGGAACCTGATGCCATCGAGGCCATGATTGGGGCGCGGGCCACGTTCAGCGGCAACCTGCGCTGTGATGGCAGCATCCGGATTGACGGCGTGGTTGAAAGCGGCGCGATTACCACGCCCACGAATATCATTATCACCGCCAGCGCGCGGGTCATGGCCGATATTCAGGCCAAGGTCGTATCGGTGTCGGGAGCCTTCAAAGGCACGATCACGGCCGAGCGCGTCGAGCTGCTGGAGGGAGGACGCATCTGGGGCACCGTCAAGGTGGCCTCGTTCCTGTTGGACGAGGGAGGTTACCTGCGCGGCGAGCTGATCATGCAAGGCGAAGAACCACAGCAGCCTTTCTTGATTCCACCGCCCGCTGGCCCGAAGGCGCAAATTCCGATCAGCGAAGGCAACGGCAGCGCCAGAGCCGTAGATCGGGCATGATCGCCATTGAGCAGGTGGCGCTGCACCTCATCGCCATGCCGCTAGTAACGCCGTTTGAGACCAGTTTTGGCCGCCAGACGGTGCGCCAGGCGATCATTGTCGAGCTGCGCAGCGCAGCTGGCAGCGGATGGGGTGAGTGTGTCGCGGGCGATTCTCCGAGCTATTCCTATGAGACGACCGACAGCGCCTGGTCTGTCCTCAGCCGGTGGTTGGCGCCGGCCGTTTTGGCGCGGCCCGCGGCTGATTTGGCAGACTTGCATGGCCGCTGGGCCTGGATGCGCGGGCACCACATGGCGCGCGCGGCCATCGAGCAAGCGGCCGCCAGCCTATTGGCCGCGGCGCAAGGGCAATCGCTGGCCGGCTTCCTGGGGGGCACGCGCGCCGCCGCGCCGGTCGGCGTGAGCGTCGGCATCCAGGCTTCGCCGCAGGCGCTGGTAGACACGGTGGCAGGCTACCTGACGCAGGGATACGGCCGCATCAAGCTCAAGATTAAGCCGGGCAAAGACATCGCTTTTGTCAAGGCTGTGCGCGCCGCGTTTCCTGATGTACCCTTGCAGATAGACGCCAATTCGGCCTACACCCTGGCTGACGCCGATCTGCTGCGGCAGTTGGACGATTTCAACCTGCTGCTGATCGAGCAGCCGCTCGATCATGACGACATCTATGAGCACAGCTTGCTGCAGCGCCAGCTGCAAACGCCGATCTGCCTGGACGAAAGTATTCTGACGGTGCAGCATGCACGCGCGGCGCTGGAACTGGCAGCCTGTCGTATCATCAACATCAAAGTGGGTCGGGTCGGCGGCCTGCTGCCCGCGCAGCAGATTCATGATCTATGCCAGGCGTACGGCGCACCGGTTTGGTGCGGCGGCATGTTGGAGACAGGCATCGGCCGTGCCGCCAACCTG
>CAZEPA010000529.1:0-3444 GCA_964513955.1 uncultured Anaerolineae bacterium
GCGCGACGTAGGCGGCCATCAGCACAAAATGGCTAAAGGCGCCCAGGATAACGAAGATATGCCAGATCTCGTGGAACCCGAAGCGGCCGGGCCAGGGGTCGGGCTTCTTGAGCACGTAGATCACCGCGCCAACGGTGAAGAAGAGCCCGCCCAGCGCGAGCCAGACCAGGGCGCCGACGGGCAGCGCAGTCAGAATTTGGCGGATGGCGGCAACAGAAAGCCATCCCATCAGCAGGTAGATGCCGGCCGTCAGCCAACGGGGCGCATGGATGACGAAGATCTTGACGACAATGCCGATAAGGGCCAGCGACCAGATGATCGCCAACAAGCCGCCGCGCCAGAAGCCGGTGAAGTAGGTCAGGCAGATCGGGGTGTAGGTCCCGGCGATGAGCAGATAGATGGCGGAATGGTCGAGTTTGCGCAGGACGAGGAGCGGTCTGGGGCCGACCTGGGCCATGTGGTAAGCGGCGCTGGCAGAAAACATCAAGATCAGGGTCAACCCGTACAGGCTGAGAGAGACGGCTTTCACTTCATCGTTCCGCGCCAGGTAGACCAGGACGCCGAGGCCAACGGTCGCCGCCGCTGCCGCGCCCAGATGCGTCAGGCCATTGACCGGTTCACGCAGCTTTTGTAGCATCGTTCCTCACTCGATTTGTGCACTGGATATGGTCCTGGGAGAACGGCTTAGGCCCTGCGACGATAGCCCACGCCCGCCGCGCCCACCAATTGAAGGGTGGGTTCACCACCACACTGACTCCTCTGGCTCATCCTGGCGTGGGTTGCGTGGTTTCGACATTCGCCCTGGCGCGCAACCGACGGCGCCAGAACCACAGCGCCAGCGCCGCGCCAACCATGTCGGTTGCCACATCGAACAGATCAGGATGGCGGTTGGGCACAAAAGACTGATGGAACTCGTCGGACAGGCCATAGAGCACCGCCAGCACGAAAGCCCACAGCCAGGGCCGGCGTACGCCCGGCATTTGCCGTAAGGCCAACGCCAGCCAAGAGGCCAATCCGGCGTAGGCCGCCAGGTGTCCCGCAATGTCCTGCAAATCGGGCATGCCGTGAGTCAGGTCGGGCAGCGTGGACTGCGCGGAAAGCGTAAAAATCAGCGCGGCCCAGGCCGCAACCGCCAGCCATGCGGCGGCGAGAGAAAGATGGCGTCGAGTCATGAAATAATCCAAAAACCAGAGAGCGGAGACCGGAGACTGGAGACCAGAGACCGGAGACCAGAGACCAGAGACCAGAGACCGGAGACCAGAGACTGGAGACCAGAGATCACTCGCCTTCCACGGATCCGATCTCCGATCTCCGATCTCTAATCTCCGATCTCTAATCTCCAATCTCCAATCTTCGTTCGACCAGGGTGTCCCAAAGAAACTCGTCTGCGGCGTGATGCGCAGCGGCCGCCCCCAGGATGCGAGCCAGCGGGCGGTTGATCAACAAACGACAGAGCGCCTGACTGGTCAAGGTGTCAGAGCCGGGCGCAACCAGCATCCCGTTCAAGCCGGCCGTAATGTAGGTGGACGCTTCGCCCACTTCATCAGCTACGATGGGCAAGCCGGCCGCCAGCAATTCCACCAGCTTGACCGAACAGCGCGCACGGTTGATGGCGGTGTCGGCCGTGGGCGCCCAGGCCACGTCCGCGGCCGCGAAAACCCCAGGCAGTGCGGCGGCCGGCGTCCATCCAAGCACGATGAGGGACGACTCTAGGCCGACGGCCGTCGCGCCTACGCGCAGCTCAGCCGCCGCGGAAGTTTCGAGCCGGCCCCGCGTCCACGCCGGTGGACGCCCGGCCGTACGCCCACCAGGTGCAATTTCAATCGCCGCTGCCGATGCACCCCATCCGGCCGGCGACGCATCGCCAATGACGATGAGCCGCGCCGACGGGACCTGGCGCACCACCTGCGCCCAGACGCGCACGATGCGGGCGGGGGTGATTTCCACGAAACGTGTGTACAACAGCACCGTCGGCGGACCGCGCAGCGTAGCGATGGGGTTGAGATTGAGCGCCGCGCGATGTACGCCGTTGGGCAAATGAATGACCTGGGAATCCGCCGGCTGTGCGGTTCGACGGCGCATCGCGGCCGCATAGGCGACCAGCCAACGACTGGCGGCCATGACGCGGTCCGCATGCGCCAGGCACCACGGCTCCTGCCAGGCGAAGAGCAGGGCCAGGAGCCGCGGGTACGCCAGGCGTTCGTTCCAGCCGGCTTCCCAATCATCCGCATCGAGCCACAACTGCCCACGCCAGCCGCCCAGCCGCCGCTGCCACCACAGAAACCAGAGCACGAGGCCGCTGTAGCCCTTCGGCTTACACGCAACCACCACCGTCGGTCGGCGCCGCCAGATTGCCAGCAGCAAGCGCGCCAAAATTGCCAGCGGGCCGCCGTTCAGGCGCACCTGCACCACCTCGACGCCGCCGATTTTCTCGCATCGTCCGGCATCGGCCGGCCAGTCCCACGGCGGCGCCAGCAGCGTGACGGCATGTCCTCGCCGCGCCAGCGCCTGGGCTAACGGCAGCGCCCGCCGGCCCAACGTCCCCTTGGGCCGAAGCCCGAACGTACCCACGAAGAGGAAATGATTGGTGTTTTCTGCGAAAACACCGTGAATTCTGAATTCTGAATTCTGAATGTTACTCTCTGCGCGGTGCGCGCTTTCTCCCCTGTTCAGCATTCCTCGTTTAGCATTCCTCGTTCCTCACTCCCCGCTGCGCTGCAGCGCCTGGCCGCCCTCCTGCAGCTTCTTGCCCAGGTGATCGAGGTCTTCACCTGCGCCTTGCAGGGTGGTGCGCAGATCGCGCAGGTGACCGGCGCTGGTGTTGAGCGCACGGCCCGCCTCGCGCAGGCTGCCGGCCGCAGCCTCCAGTTCATGATCCACCACGCCAAAGGGGCGCATGGTCGTCGGTTTGAGGCCTGTCACCACGTCAACACCCAGAATCTTGGTCGTCGTCGGCTCGATGACCGGAATGGCAACCTGGTTGAGGAAATTGCCTGCGGATTCCAGTTGCCCGGCCACGGCGTCCAACTCCTGGTTGCAGCTGGCCACGGCCGCCGCCACGGCTTCGAGCATCTGCTGCATGCTGGTCACGGCCGCGCCGTTGAAGGCCTCGCCGGCGCGCACCGCGCCTTCGCCGCCGATGACCAGGGCGTCGCCAGCCGCGGCCAGGCTGCGCGGCACGGTTTCCAGGAACGGCGCCAGTTGGTCTCCCCATTGCCACAGCGCCTTGAGTGCGCGCCAAAAACCACTGAAACTGCCCATCGTTGCTCCTTTCATCGCTTTTACACAGGGGCCGCCCGCCCGAATCGCCCGTGACAGGCGGCCTGTGTCATCGCCGACGGGGGAGAGATTCTTTCTTCGTTCATCATGACAATTTTCAGGCCGCCAGGAATGCAAGATCGGAAGAGCGTCGTGTAGGGAAAGAGTGTAGATCTCGGTGGTCGC
>CAZEPA010000530.1:0-3439 GCA_964513955.1 uncultured Anaerolineae bacterium
CTGCGGCCCACCATGTTTTCCCACAGGCGGGATTGGGACGCGTGAACGCCAAGCGAGGCGCCCTGCCCAAGCGGTGAACGACCCAGCGCCGGGCTGACGCCTTGTTCGTAGAGCGCATGACCGGTTTCATGCAGCGCGCTGAAGAAGAAATAGGCCAGGTTGTCTTCGACAATACGCGAGGTGATGCGCACATCGTCCATGCTGAAGCTGGTGCAAAACGGATGCGGCGCGGCATCGTGGCGCCCACGCGTGAAATCATAGCCGAAACGCTGCATCAGATCGTAGACTAACGTGCGCTGGCGCTCCACATCGTAGCGACGGCGCAGCACGCTGTCATCCACGGGCGCGCGGGAGGCGATGATGCCACGCAGCAGATTGGTGATTTGTGGCCGCAGGTCGCCGAAAATGGCGGCCACTTGGCTGGTCTTCATCCCTGGCTCGTACGCGTCGAGCAGCGCATCGTACGGGTGTTCGTCGTACCCCAGGTAATCCGCGCGCTGCCGCGCCAGGGCCACCATGCGCTCCAGGTTTGTTTCGAAGAGGTTGAAATCAGCGGCAGCCTTGGCGCGCATCCAGGCGTTGTGACCCAGTGCCGTGGCTTCGGCCATCTCTGCCACAAAGCTGGCTGGCACCTTAACCGCCAACGCGTAATCGCGCTGCGTCACTTGCAGCAGGCGGGCCTCGTCGCTGTCGGCAGGCAAACCTGCCGCCGCGGTTTGCAGGTCTGCCAGCAAGCGGCCCGTTTCCTCGGCCACGAAAATCTCATGCGCCAGCCGGTGCAGCGTCCCCAGTTGGCGCGCGCGCGCGGCGTCGGCCGCGGGCGGCATGTAAGTTTGATGATCCCATTCCAGCACCGCGGCCGCCCGCTCCAGGTCATCCACCTGCGCCAGGCGGACGCGCAGTTGTTGCAGTTGTTCTTCCATAAGACAAATCCTCTCAGGCCCATCCCTTCTTCGGTTATTCTCAGGTCATTGTTCATGCCTTGCAATGCACGACCATGCCTCGACAAATCGAGGAGTCCGGACTATCAGGCTCGTCCGGCGCTTTTTCCAGTCAATCGCCGACTGACGGAGAGCGCGGCGTTCGCCACAAAGTCAGTGCGTACGCTTTCAGAGAGATGGAGTGGACGCACATGAGCGCAAGCTGCGTACGCAGATTGAGCTGTTTTGTTGGATAGCCGATGCAGCCCGGCAGCGTTTGCTGCCGCTGGCGCTGCACAGGGGTTCTTCTCTGGCCTAATCTGTGTTTTTCAGCGTGTATCTGCGTCCTACCCCAGAACCGCGTGAACGGTCACGCCCGTGCACAGGCTGACGTCGGCTCAGGCCGGCTCCTGCCTGAATTGGGTTTCGTACAGGCTGGCATAGAGGCCGTTCTGCGCCAGCAGTTCCTGGTGCGTGCCTTGTTCCACCAGGCGCCCCTGGTGCATGACCAGGATCAGATCGGCGGCCAAAATCGTGCTCAAGCGATGGGCAATGACCAGGCTGGTGCGGCCTTGCATGAGCGGCTGCAGCGCTTCCTGGATGAGCGCCTCGGAATGGGAATCGAGGTGACTCGTTGCCTCGTCCAGGATGAGCACGGTGGGATTCTTGAGCAGCACCCGCGCAATGGCCAGGCGCTGCTTCTCGCCGCCGCTGAAACGGTAGCCGCGCTCGCCGACAATCGTGTCGTAGCCGTCCTTCAGGCTCAGGATGAAATCGTGGATGTTGGCGGCGCGACAGGCAGCCTCCAGCTCGGCTTGGGTGGCCTGCGGCCGCGCGTAAAGCAGATTCGTGCGCACAGTATCATGGAACAGGTACGACTCCTGGGTCACCATGCCGATCGTATGCGCCAGGGTGGCGCCGCTGAGGTCGCGCAGGTCATAGCCGTCCAGGGTGATCTGCCCGGCCGTGCAGTCATACAAGCGCGGCAGCAGGTAAGTGATCGTGGTCTTGCCCGCGCCGGATGGGCCAACCAGGGCTACGAGCTGGCCCGGTTTGATCTCGAAGCTGATGTCGTCCAGCGCGAGGAGACGCGGCGCCAGGGCGGGACTACGCGCGGGCGCGTCGGCCGGGTCCTTGTCTGCGCTTTTCTCATCGCCGTTGCTGCCGTTCACAGGCGCGGCGGGCAAAGCGGCAAGTTCCAGGGCCGGGCGACCCGCAGCGTCCGCCTGGGTCGCAGCCGCTGCGCTGCCTGGCAGGCCAGCCGCGCCATAGCTAAACGAGACGTGCTCGAAACGCACGTGGCCGCGCACTTCTGGCAGCGAGAGGGCCGTCGGGCGGTCTGCAATCTCCACGGGCAAATCGAGGTACTCGAACACGCGCTCAAAACTGACCATGGCGGTCTCGAATTCGACGCGCACATTCGCCAGGGCGGAGATGGGGCCGTAGAGCTGAGCCAGGTAGTTGACGAAGGCGACGATCGTGCCCACGGTGAACGCGCCTTGCAGCACGAGGCGGCCGCCCCACCAAAAAACGAGCGCGGTGCCGATCGAGCCGACGATGCTGAGGCCCAAGAAGAACCAGCGGCCAATGAGCGCCCGCCGCACGCCGATGGCGCGCACATTGGCGTTGATCTGGCCGAAGCGCTGTACTTCGTCGGCCTGGCGGCCAAAGAGCTTGACCAGCAAAGCGCCGTTGACGTTGAGCGTCTCGTTCATCAGGGTGTTCATGTTGGCGTTGTATTCCATCGCCCGCCGCGCAATGTCACGCAGGAGGACGCCCACACGCCGCGTGGGCAAGAGGAAGAGCGGGAAGATGACAATTGCCAGGATGGTCAGGCGCCACTCCAATGAGATCATGATGATGAGCGTGGAAATGAGGCCGATGACATTGGTGACGATATTGACCAGCGTGCCGGTGACGGCGTTCTGCGCGCCGACCACGTCGTTGTTCAGGCGCGACATCAGTTCGCCGGTTTTGGTATTGGTGAAGAAGCGCAGCGATTGGCGCTGCATGTGGGTGTAAAGCTCCTGGCGCAGATCAAAGATGATGCCTTCGCCCACGCTGGCGCTGAGAAACCGCTGCCAGACGCTGATCAGCCCACTGACAATGGGAATCGCGATCATGCCCACGGCCAGCCAGTTCAGGCGTGTCATGTCGCGATTGGGAATCGCGTTGTCAATCAGATCGCGGTAGAGCAGCGGCGGCGCCAGCCCCAGGGCCGACGTAATGGCGATCGTACCGAGCATCAGTGCGGCGCTCACCCAATACGGCCGCGCGTACTGTGCGACGCGGCGCAGCAGGCTGCGCGTGATTTTCGCTTTGCCCTTGCTCTCGTCGTACTGTAGAAACGCCCACCAATTCCCAGGTGCCATGTATCCCTACTTCAATCTTCAATTCCTTCGCATGACCAGGCCGGTCAGCAGTGCGATCATGAGAAGGCTGCCGCAGCCGAGGCTGCCCAAAGGGCTTTTGGTGCGCGTTTTCTTGACCACGGCAAAGCGTTGTCCACAGGTTGGGCA
>CAZEPA010000531.1:0-3433 GCA_964513955.1 uncultured Anaerolineae bacterium
AGCTGGTCGAAGGCCACCGCACGGGGGCTGAGCTGGTCGAAGGCCACCGCACGGGGGCTGAGCTTGTCGAAGGCCTCGCCGAAGTCCGCGCCTGTCACCTCGATGGCCGCAATCTGCGATGGGACGGTCAACGTCAAGATCGTGAGATAATCTTGGCCGTCCGCGTGGTCACGCCACGAATGCCCCACACGCGCCTGCTGGTGGTTGACCTCGCCCTCATGCCAAACGCCTTCGGCGGTGTCCTGGCCCGCGCGCAAGATAAAGTCGGTCTGCTTACCGTCGTATCCCTTCACCCTCACCGTGGCGACCGGCGCGCCGTCAGGGAGGGCAGCGGAACCGGTCAGATGCGACATGATGCCAAGCCCAGTGGCGTCAAAAGACTGATCCACGGGCCAAGCCTGGCGCCAGACCGCCCCCGCCGGCAGCTCGGCGCTGAACTGCAGATCGTAGTAGACGTTGTCTACCCAGACATCGAATACTTTGTCGGTGACGATGAAGCGCGCGTTGACCAAATCGAGCAGGCGCGCCGATGGCACACGGCGTAGTTGTTCGCGCAGGCGGCCGTCGGGCACGAGCTGATCGTCTGGCACAAACAGGCGCTGCAGCTCGACGTAGCGCGCTAACGGCAGGACGCCGCCATCGTAGCCGTCCACGCTGGGCAAGCGCCACAGCAGCGGCAGATTGGGCGCCACAATCTCCTTCTGCTTGCTGGCGACGATCAGATCGTACATCGCCTCGGCGTCCAACTGCCCGGCGAAGAGGCCCGCCAGCTCGGCCTGGTCGCCTGGATCGTACGTGATGCCCGACATGCTTAGGAAGCGCCAAAGGCCCGGTTCGCTGCGCAGGTAGGCCGGCGCGCTGCGCCACGAGGTCACAGCTTCAGGCGCCGTGGGCTTGGTGTGCGGCAGGAGGGCGCTGGCGGCCAGTAGTTCGACCACGAGGATCGCCGCGGCGCCCAGCGCCAGCCATGACGCCCGCGTTTGGCGTCTGGCTTGAAGCGCATCAACGCCGAGTGCTGCCAGCCCGGCCATGCCGGCTGTGTAGAGAAGCAGCCAGCGGGCCGGCGCGCGGAAAAGCGCCCAGCCCGGAATAATGCGATAGGCCAGGTAGTACAGCGGATTGTACGCGCCCAGGGCCAGCGCCAATCCGCCGAGCGCCAGGATCAGCAGCGGCCAGCGCCAACGACCAGCCTGGCGCGCGCCCCAGGCCGCCAGCAACAGACCGCTGAATCCGATGTAGGCGACGTATTCGGCGAAGGCCGCGCTGCCAAAGCGCACGGCCAGGTCTTGCCCGTAGGCAGGCAGCAGCGCCCAGGGCAGCCATTGAGGCTTGAGCGAAAACGAGACTGCCTCGCGATAGGTCAACCCGTTGGCGCGAGGAGAGAGCGCACTCAATTCAAACGTGGGCAAGAGCTGCACGGCCGCCAGTCCCAGGCCGATGACCAGGCCTACAGCGAGGACCAGCAGAGGCCACGCGCGGGGAAGAAAGGAAGGAAGACGAGAGATGAGAGATCGGAGATGAGAGATCGGAGATGGCCGCGATGCGCCCACGGCGCCGGCCAGCGCGTAAAGCCCCGCGCCGATGGCGCTAATATACCAGGCCTGGGTGTGACCGGCGAATAGCTGCAGGGCGAAGATGGCGCCGATGACTGAGGCTGGTTTGACTGCCGAAGCGACCGCGGCTCGACTAAGCTCGCCGAAGTCCCGTCCGATCTGCGCGCGACGCCAGGGCCGCGTGAGAAGATGGGCCGCAGGCGCCTGCAGACCGGTCAGCGCCCAGAGCAGCGCAGGAAACCAGGCGTATGCGTTGAGCTGGTTGATCTGTCCCACATGGCCGCCGATGAAGCCGCTGCCAGCAAAGACGATGCCGCCCAGCCAGGCCGCCAATGGGCGTAGGCCCAGCCCGCGGCGCAGCCAACCGTAGGTGAACGCGCCGCCCAGCCAGGCGTGCAGCGCGATAGACCAGACGATGGCCCGCGACGCACTAAGCCAGGCCAACGGCCAGTGTAAAGGATAAAACACGGCGGCCTGGCTGTTCGCTAAAAAGGGGGCCCCCAGGAATAAGTAAGGATTCCACAGCGGCAGGCGCCCCTCGCGCAAAGCTGCGGCCGCAAAGTCGCGGTAAGGCGTGAAGTAGGTCCACACATCGCCGGCGGCCAGCACGCGGTTGGTGAACACCAACCTGCCGAACAAAGCCAGCACGAAGCCCGCCAGTCCGGCCAGCGCGAGGACATCGAGCCGCCGGGCACGCGAGGCACCGTGGTTTGGATTGGATGATGGGGCGATGTGCGAGTCTGGTGTTGTCATCTTGAGTATGCTTTGCTGCCATCAGGCGGATCGCGCCGCCTACGGCTTTCGACCGCTGTTGACCCGCAACAGGGTCCGGCTTACGCCGGCGGGGTCGCCATATACCGGCACGTCGAGCACCGCGACTGGCGTCAAACCGAATTTTCGGTTGGTGGCTGCCAGCACGGGCGCCAGGGTTTGGTTGTCATCCAGTAGATAAACAGTCCGGCCCTGCGCCTGTAAGGCTTCGATCACGACGGCCCATTCCTCTGCGGTCCAGTCGGCCGGATGGAGGCTGCGGCGATCGCTGAGCAAATCGAGCGCGCCGCTGTTGAGCGTGGCGCCAATCACCGCGTCTGGCTCCGTCAGCGCCGCGACCTGGGCGAACGCGGCGCGCTGCGCGGGCGTGACGTAACCGAAACTGGCGCGCGGCGGTCTCCAGGGCTGCGCCAGCACAGGGTAAGTACGCGCCGCCGGCGCAAAGATCAGCACAGCCAGCGTGACGCTGGCCACGATCTGTCCTGCCGTCGAGCGGCTGGCCCAGCCGCGCACGGCAGTCAGCACGGCCACAATGCCCCAGGCTGTCCACAGCAGCAGGAGCGGAAAGAGTGTCAGCAGGTCGCGCAGACGCAGCGCGCCGTAGGGCAGATGGATGAGCAGTTGCCCGAGCACGGTGAGGGCCAGCACGGCGCTGACACGAGGTGCACGCCGCGCCAGGCTCCAGGCGCCCAGCAGGAGCAGCGGCCATAGCAGGCCCCACTCGTTGCGACGCAGCGCGTCAGTCAGCACGGTCGCAGCGCTGTGCACCACATGGGTCAGACTGAACAGGAACGATTCGGGCGACTCTGGCTGCCATAGGTTGCCAGAGAGACGGCCGTGATACCAAAGATCGGCGATGCCCCAGGGCAAGGCGCCGATGGCAAATCCGACCGCCAGTCGCAGTTTGCGCTGGAAAGCCGTGTTGGGCGCCAGCCAGATGATGCCCATGATTGGCAAGGCCAGGAACAGTTGGGTGTGGCGAATCAGGTAGGCCAGGCCGAAAAATGCGCCGCCAATCAGGCCCCACATGAGCACGCGATTCGCGGCGCAGCGGCTCGACTGCGGTTCGACAGGCTCACCGCACGAGGCCTGAGCTTGTCGAAGGCCTC
>CAZEPA010000532.1:0-3432 GCA_964513955.1 uncultured Anaerolineae bacterium
AAAAGGGCTGCGGGCCGGCCATCATGTGCGACCACATGCTGATGAACTCAGCCGCGGCCCCGGTCAGGCGGGCCACGAAACCGCGACCATGCAGCGACTCGTCGGGATGGGCGCTGCTGACGAGGAAAGATGAGTTCTCCAACGGGCTGCGGCCGTAGGTCTGGGGGTCGAGAAACGGCGCCAGGCCGCGACGCATATCGGTGAAGAACTCGTCGCACAAGCCTGCGCGCAACACCTCCAACAGGTACTTGTAGGCCATGTGCAAGAACACGGATTCGTTCTCCAACCAGCCCGGGGTAAAGGCGCGCAGCCGGCCAATCTCGCGCGAGCAGGCCTCCAGCGGCGCATTGGCTTTGTACATGCCCAGCTTACCGTCGTACAGCGCGCTTCCTTTGACGCGTTGGTAGAGGACGCGGGCGCTGGCAACGTCCGTACTGGTTTTCAAGGCATGCATGGGGCCTTCCAGAAACGACGGTAAGATGCTCTGCGCGAAGCGCTGCACGCGCACCGCTTGCCGGCCATGATCGTCAGTCAGCGGCTGGCCGCTGGCGCCGGCGAGGGTCTCGTAGGCCACGGCTTCGTAGGTGAAATAGGTGGGCGGGATGCCGGCTGTGAGCGCCTCGGCACGGGCGATGCCTGCGGCTGCCTTGTCGCGCAAGGCGCGCAGCCGCGGCTCCAGGGTTGCGAAATCAACCCTTTCCGTACGTCCGTCAAAGCCCAATCGAGTGCGCTCCCGATAGGCCTCGCGCGCGCTTGCAACCGCATCCCAGTAACGAAAATCGCGATCGGTGTCGAGCGCAGCGTGATACGCCGTCAACTGCGCGCCCACATCGCCTAAAAGATCGGCCTGTTCCACGGGTAGTTCCACCGCGCCGGCGCCCTTCTCGACCAGCGCTGCCAGCAGGAAGTCGAGCAGCCGCTTCAACTCGTAGGTCTCAGACAACGAAGAGCCGAACAGACCAGGCAGGCCATTGAGCGCATCGCACCAGCCCGGTTTGCCCGCCTCCATCTCGATCCCCATGCCCTGCGGGTCGAGGGTGGCAAACTTGATCACCGCCAGCCCCAAGAGCTTGCTGAAGACCGTCGTGCGATAGACTTCGCCCAAGCCATGCGCGGTCCGCGCCAGGTTGGGCGCGTGGCGGCGCGCCGCAATCAGCGCGGCCTTCTCATCATCTACGATCACGGCCCCGTACTGGCGTACCTTCCCATGATCGGCCAGCACGGTCTTGGCCGCGCGGGGCTGCACGAACGCGGGACTGTCGAAATAGGGCGTGACCGGTTTGCCAAACAGCAGGTCGTCTTGGCGGTCGGGGTAGACCGCCAAGAAACTATCCAGCAGATCGAGGATGTAGAACCAGTGGTCAACCCAATAGCCCTCGCCGAATGTGGCTTCGAAAGTCGCATCGGCCTGGGTCAATACGGCCGCGATGAACTCCTGGGGCGAGACAGTCAGCCCGACGCCGCGATCAGCGACGGCTTGCAGCAGCCCGCCGGGGGTAAAAGGCTGGCCCAATAAGGCCGCCAGGTCTTCTGGCTGCCCGGCCAGCTTGAGAATCTCGTCCTGGCGGTCGCGCGGCACCGTGAAGCGGCTGCCGTTGACTACTAAGGGGTTGTAGCCGTCAGCCTGGATTAGCCCCAGGAAGGCCAGCACGTCGAAATCGCCAATGTCAGGGTTGAGCAGGACGTTGCTGCGCCGATTCTGGGCGACATCGCGGTAGTTGGCGTTGCCTTGGGAGTAGAACTCCGGCGCCAGGTAGAAGGCGTTGTAATCTCGCTCCAGGTCGCCATGCTTGCGGCCATAGAGGTGATAGATGTGGCCGCCAAGCCGCACCGGCCATCCGCCGCGCAACGTATTGTCCAGCAGACTCTGCCGGCAGTAGGCATCGAACCGGGGATCGCCAGTCTGCGTGCCTACAGGAGCGCTGAGCGATCGCGCCAATACCTGCGCTTCCGTGCGTTTGGCGGCGATGTACGCCGGGTGCGCCAGGCGCGGCCGCGCCCGATTGATGAGCGCTACGTCGCTGGCATGGCCAACGATGGCATACAGCGTCACGGCTTCACCAGGCGCCAGCGTTGCCGTTGCGCTGCTCATGCCGCACGGCGTGCGCCCCACGGTGATTTGGCGCATGGCCCGGAGCTCGGCGAGCGGATGCGCCAGGAAGCGGTCTGGAAAGCTGAGGGCTGTGTTGGTCCCGAAGACGACGGTGGGGTCAACGAAGCGACTGAGACCGGGGAGGCCAGGCCCATCGGCAAACGCCAGGTAGAAGTTCCCTGCCTCCACCGCTTCTACCTCAGCTTCATCGCCGACGCTGGCCTGTACGCGGTAAAAGGGGACGTCGTTCTCGAGGTTGGTGACCGCCATCCACGCTTCGGCGGTGCGATTGATATCTTTCAGGAGCCTGTCGTTGACGCCAAAGGGGATGATGATGGGCAAGCCATCCAACAGATCGAGCGTCACCGCCGCGGCCCCAACATTGGTCACGGTCACCTGGCGCACCAGTCCTGCAAACGGCTCTCCTGGTAAGATAAAGTAGAGGACGGTGGTGCGCAGACCATGCGCGGCGCTGGTCTCTTCCAGTTCCAGCTCATTTGGACCAATGGACATCCGGCGCGATGGTCTGACGCTCTCGCTGCGCTGCGCGGAGTCCAGGGATGAGGCCGGCGTCAGCGCAGAAAATGGCTCATAGTAGCACTCACCTGCGGCGTCGCGGCGCTTGATAAAGGTGCGAAATCCGGTGTATGGCGCCGTCTGATAGGCTTTGTTCGCCGGCTGGAACTCCATGATCGGCATATCTTTGCTGCCAATGCCGAAGCTGGCGATAGCCTGACCACGGTTGACATAAAACGCCCACAAAGGAATGCCGAGCGGCCCAGCGATGCCGGGCAGGAAGCTGGAGAACGGCGGCAGCGTGTCGTAGTCCTCGATGACGAAACGCTCGAGAGGATCGAAATGATATGATTTCATGAGTGAATTCACTTTGTCCTGAAAACATAGGTCGCGATGGAATGAGCGAGGGCGGCGGCTGACCACATAGGGGGCGCCCACGCCGGGGCACGCGTACGCTCGGCGCCAGGCATCTGCAGTGCAAAGGGGATCTTCTCGCCCGATCTGTTCAACACGACAGCGACTATTTGTCCATCGGGGTTCAGAAATGCCGCAGCTTCCAGCGCGTCATGCGAGGTCGCGCACAGGATGCGCCGTGCACCAGGCTGGATGAAACGGGCAAAATGCCCAATCGCATAAAAGGAGCTTTGATAGTGCAGCTCGCCGGTTCGTGTGTCAGCAATGATCGGCGCGCTGCAGAAATTACCGACGTGGTTGGGGCCGCCGGTTTCGTCCAGCAGCAGGTTCCAGTCAATCCAGCCCGCCGTCCAGTGGTTGAGATCGTTGATCATCGAGTGCGCGTAGCGTTCGCCCACCTGCCACTCGCC
>CAZEPA010000533.1:0-3431 GCA_964513955.1 uncultured Anaerolineae bacterium
GGTCATCGGCAATTTCGAACTGGATTTCAACGATGGCGAAGTGCGTTATAAATCGAGCATTGATGTCACGACCAACGCGGAGCATTTGACCGAAGCCCAGTTCCGCAGTTTGGTCTTCACCAATGTCCTGATGATGGACAAGTACTTCCCCGGCCTGATGAGCGTGATGTACCTGAACCGATCACCGGCCGAACTGATCGCTGAAATCGAGGGATAAACCCCAAAACGAAAGAGGATTGAAAGGCGCCTTAGCGCGGCCAGGTGTGGCGGCGCCGGCGCACAGCCGCGCCGATCACAACCGCCAACGTGACGAGCAGGGCCGCTGGAAGCCGCCCGCGCACGGCCGACGCACGGCCGACAAAATCCAGGCGGCTCAACTGCACGGCGGTCGGCGGCTGCGTGGGGGTCGGGGTGGGCGCGGTGGTAAAGGTGAAAGCAGGGGAGTACGGCGTGATCCCACACCCGTTGACGGCGCGCACACGCCAGTAGTAGACAGTGCTCGGATCCAGGTCGCTGTCCGGCGTCCATGAGGTTTGAACCACACCCCCCTCGGCCGCGGCGACATAGCTGAAGTCCGGATCGGTTCCCACTTCGATGTCATAGGCGGTCGCGTGGGCCGCCTGGTTCCAGATGAAGGTCGGTCGTATCACTACATTCAGCGCGCCATTGGCCGGCGCCAGTAGGATCGGCAGCGCCGGCTCCACGTTCGAAACATTCACCATAACAGCATGGTCATGCACAAAGGCGCCCGACGTACCGACGACGGTGACACGGTAGCTGCCGGGAAGCGCCGCAGCCGTGTCGCCAATGGTCAGGCTGCTGCTGGCAGGCGGGGTTACCGGATTGGGAACGAAGCTGGCGCTGGCGCCTGCCGGTTGGCCGTTCGCGCTCAGCATGACCGGGTCAGAAGCGTCGCTCACCTGACCTACATCCACGGTGAATAGGGCGTCGCTGCCCGCGCAGATGTCAATCCGCGCCGGCGTCACCGCGAGGGTAAAGTCTAGCAGGCTGTCACGATCGTTCCAGGTGAGCGGCCTGACCAGTGCAGGCGCCGGCGGAGCCGCCAACGCCGAATGGGTCAGCGCCCCAGTCAGCGCCAACGTGAGCAGCAGCGTCCTAACCACGTAACGGAGACAAACAACCACGAACGTCCTCCCGCACGCTGCACCAGCGCGCCGCCGGGGAAGAAGACCAGGCAATCCACGGCGATCCGCGTTCACCCGCGGCTTGATGTTCAGGTCAGTTCTCACACACAAAGCCATCAAGAGCTTCCGGCGCCGTGGTGTCTTTGTGTGAGCCAATCCATCTGCAAAGCCCGTACTTTCGGATTTAGTCAGCCAGAAATACCTTGTCGGGCTGCCACACCTGCTGGCCGGCGTCATAGGTGACCAGGGCAATCAGGCGACCGGCGGGGTCATACGCGCGGCCGGCGGATGTGGCCGGCGGCATAGGCGCCGTGACCGGATTGCCATGCAGCAGGACGTGCGTGCGGCCCGCGTCAAGATAGACAGGCGTCAGCTCAAGCACAGCCTGATCAGGCGGCAGCAGAAAACGCTGCCAATCACCGGCTTGCGCAGCTGCGGCCAGGGTTTCCAAATCCACGCTGTCTTCTAAACGGAAATGTCCGCTGGCCTCCCGCACCAGGCTGGCGAGGTGCGCGCCGCAGCCCAACGCCTGCCCCAAATCGAACGCCAGCGAGCGGATGTACGTGCCGGGCGAACAGGCGACGCGGATCGTCAGCACCGGCGATTGCCAGCTCAGCAGTTCAATCGGCGCGATATGCACCCGGCGCGTGGGCAGTTCGACGGTCTGCCCGCGCCGCGCCTTGCGATACGCGGCCACGCCGGCAATCTTCAACGCCGAAAAAGCCGGCGGCTGCTGCTCAATGTCTCCCACGAAACGCGCCAACGCGTGCTGGAGATCGCCGGGCGTCAAGTGCGGTACGGGTGCGGGTGCCAACACCTCGCCTTCCGCGTCATACGTGCTGGTGTTGACGCCCAGGTGAATGGACGCCTGGTAAACTTTGGTCCCGGCCTGTAGATACTCCACCAGGCGCGTGGCCGGCCCCAAGGCCATCAGCAAGACGCCGGTCGCCAGGGGATCCAGGGTGCCCGCATGGCCGATTTTGTCCACGCCCGTGATGCGGCTGATCGCGTTGACCACCCAGCGCGACGACCTTCCGGCCGGCTTATTGATGTTCAAAAGACCGAAAACCATTGCCCTCGCGTATCCTTCTTCCCTCATGCCGGCTCGTCGAAGCGCGGCTGCGGAAAGCCCTGGCTGGCCAGGCTCTGGTCCAATGCCGCGATAACCAGGCGTCGCACCTCAGCCAGGCTGCCTTTCAACGTGCAGCCAGCCGCCAGCGAATGGCCGCCGCCGCCCAACGACATGGCCGCTTCTGCCACGGAAAAGCCGGGAATGGCACGCAGGCTGACCTCGACCTTGCCGCTGCGCTCCACGAAGACCGCCGCCACGTCGGCCTCGACGGCGCTGCCGAGAAAACTCGAAAGTCCCGCGTCCGCGCCCTCTTCCTGGATGCCAGCGGCGCGGCGATCCTCCTCTGTCACCTCGCTCCACACGAGGCGGCCGTGCTGGCGCACGCGGCTTAATACACGGCCCCACAGGCGCACTTGCGCCAGCGAGCGGCGTTCGAGCGTCATCTCCATGATCTGGAACATCGGCGCGCCAGCCTCAAGCAGGCGCGCCGAAATCTGCATGGCACGCGGCGTGGTGTTGCTGGTGCGGAATCCGCGCGTATCGGTGACGAGACCGGTCATCAGGCTGGTGGCGAGCGCAGGCGTCAGCGGCACATGAAGGTGATCGGCCAGCAGGAACACCATTTCAGCCGTGGCCGCGGCGGTCGGGTCAACCCAATTGATCGTGGCAAAGCGCAGATTTGTGATATGGTGGTCAATGGCGAGCGTGGGTATGCCCGTCGCAGCCGCGGCCGTGTAGGGATCGCCCAGCCGCCGAGGATCGCTGGCATCTAATCCCACCACCAGGTCGAATGGGCCGGAGGCCGCGGTCACGAGGGTGCGAATGCCTGGCAAGAAGTGGAGCGTTTCGGGCGCGGGATCCGCGCAGGCCAAAATGCACGATTTGCCCAGGTAACTGGCAATTGCGCCAAAAGCAAGCAAGGAGCCGATGGCATCGCCGTCTGGGCTGATATGCGAAACAGCCAGGATCGAAGAAGCCCGACCGATGGCCTGCGCCGCTTGTGGGAGCGCGACCTCGGTCGGGTCAAAGTCATGGGTTGTGGCCGGCTGCTGAATGTCTGCCATACGCAACCGTTAGTCGTGACTCTCGGCGGGAGGCGGCGCGGGCGCCGGGAGCTGACTGGCGATTTCTTGCAGCAGACGATCCACGCGTTCTGCGCGCGCCTCGGTGCGATCGAGTTTGAACGTGAGTTCCGGGGTGTAACGCAGGTTGAC
>CAZEPA010000534.1:0-3427 GCA_964513955.1 uncultured Anaerolineae bacterium
CGCACCAGGCGATCGTGTGAATGCCCACGTCCGGGCCTTCGCGCAGGATCGTGGCAAACTGCTGTGCGGGACTGGCCGCAGTTGGTTGATCCCCGAACGCGGCAAAGCCGCCCAGCCCGTCCTCTTGGCGCAGGTCACGCGCGCGCTGCAGGCCATGGATGACCAGGAAACGGGGTGGTTTCGGCGCTGCGTCATCGTCCATCCGCCGCTGCACCTCGGTCGCCAGTTCGTCGAGGAGGGCTGGTAGTTGACGACGTTTGCCGTGCGTGAGCGGCCGCGGCAAGCGGTCTGTCAGCCGGGCATAGAAATCCATCTTGGCTTCGTCAACCTGGCTGAAGTCAAGCAGGGTGAGGGCGGATGGATCGCCGGCCGGCGCCTGGGCGGCCAGCGCAGCCAGAATTGCGCTGAACAGGCCAAAGGCCGCTTCCTCGTTCTGGCCCACGATCAGCAGATTGGCGCCGGCCTGTTTGCGGAAAGCAACCGCCAGCGGGTCGCGGATCGCGATCGGGTCACCGAGCCAGGCCAGCGGGGACCTGGTTTCCAGCGGTTTGCCGGCCAGCAGGTCAGCCAGGAGGGCGTTCTTCTCGATCTGCGCCGGCGCGTTGCCTTCGAAGATAATCGGGGGCGCATAGGCGCCGAGATTCGTCGCGGCGAATGTCTGGAGATCGGCCAGGAGCTCTGCACGACGCTCATCCTCGAGGAAAGCCACCTGGAAGGGATTGTTGCCTTCAGGGCGACCATTGGCGTTGTTGTAGATCGCCTGGCCGGGCCGTTCGAGCAGACGGGCGGCAGGGTTGTCGTCAGACAGAATCAAGCGCGAGTCGGCGTCGGAGCACTGCAGCGCGATGCGTACGCCCATTTGGTCAATGGTGGTGCGTGGCAGGGAATAGGATCCCGCGAGGGTCTGCGAGGCCAGCAGCACGTGCATGCCAAAGCTGCGGCCCTGGCGCACCAGTTCGTCCAACAGTTGCATGGACTGGCCGGCGATGGCGTCGTCCTCGCTGAAGAAAACCTGGAACTCATCCACCAACAGCAGGATGCGCGGGAGTTTTTGCTGTGTCTTCGCTCGATAGTCGGCCAGGGTGTTGACCCCAGTGGCGGTGAGGAGCTTGCCGCGGCGGTCGCCTTCAGCCTTCAACCCTTGCAGCACGCTGAGGCCGAACTCGCGCTCGCTTTCGATGGCGACGACGCGGGCGTGCGGCAGCAGGCAGCGGGCGTAATCCTGGAACTCCACGCCCTTCTTGAAGTCCACCAGGTAGAGCTGCACCTCGTCGGGGCTGTAGGTGAGCGCCAGGTTGGTGATGATGGTGTGCATCAACGTGGACTTGCCGGAGCCGGTCTTGCCGACCACGAGCGCGTGGTGCGCGGTACCCCTGCCGCCCAACTCCAGTTCCTGCACTTTGGTTGCGCCTGATGGCCCCAGCTTGACGCGCAGGCTCTCGACCGTCGTCGCGCCGGCGTTCCACCAGCGTTCGCGCGGGGGCGCAATGCGTTCGAACGGCACCTGCACGATGCTGGCCTGCTTCGCAGCCGCGCCGACCGCGTTGACGATCTTGTTGAACAACTCCGCGTCCGGCGGTGTGTCCAGCTCGAGCAGGCAATCCTGGAAGTCCGGGTCCTGCCAGACGAAGCGGTTGCCGTCCCACGCGATGACGGTACACGCCCCCGCCAGGTCGGCCAGCGTGAAGCCATAGGGCAGCGGCTTATCCATGTCGGCCAGGATCACGGCGTAGACGCCGCAACGCGGGCCGTTCTGGGCGATGCTGACCAGGCGGCGGGCCGCGGCCTCGCTGAAGTTGGCCGGGAAGTCGAAAACAACCAGCACGCGATACGGTTCGGCGACCTCGCCGGCCTGGGCGTTGTAGTCTTCGATGGTGGTGAACTGGTTGCGCAGGTATTTCTGGATGACGTTCTCCATGTGCTCGGTGAGATCGGCCAGCCGCGCCTCGATGTGCGGCGGCTCGGTCCACGCCTTGCCGGTGACCAGCGTCTCGTCGTAATCGGCCAGATGCATGAAGGGCGCGGCATTCTGGCCAAGCCCGATGGGGTCGAGAAAGGTGAAACGGAGCTTAGCGGGCGGGAGTGCCGCGAGCAGGCGGAGGAGGGCCGATTGGATGGCGGCGACGGCGACGGATTTGGCCGCGCTGCGGGTCTGGAACAACACGTCGCGCCCGCCGATGAGGGGGAGGAGCATCGGCAGCGTGAGATGATGCCATTTGTTGCGTTCCACCAGTTGGCCGGCGCGGACGAGACTCGCACCCCGCCCCGCCCCCGGCGAAGAGGCGGGCGACCAGGCGCGCCAACGGGCATCGGACCATGGCGCGGCAAAGAGGCCGGCGGCCTGCGCGAGCGCGTGGGCCGTCACGGTCGCTTTGTCAAGCGTCTGCGTGTACTGGGCGAGAGCCTGGGCCAGCGCCTGTTGATGAGCCGCGGCGCTCGCCGCCACTTGGCGCTGCTGCTCCTGGACTGCCTGCTGCGATCGGCGCTCGAAAGTCGCTTGCACATCCGCGGTGACCTGCTGAAAGGTCGCCGCGGCTACCGCCGCCTGCTGTTGGGATTCCCGCTCGGCGGCCGCCACCCAACGGTCACGCCAGAAGGCGGCATCGGCCACGGCCTGCACCAGCTGGGCGACATCAGATTGGATTTTGCCGATCAGAGTGCGTTCAGATGGCATAAAAGACCTCCATTAAGTATGCAGCGCCGCGACTCTGCAGCGGGCAGCATTGTCAACGCGGGGAATGTGCGGCGCCAAGACGCCTGTCGCGTCAGGGAGCCGGACGCTTCGTATTTGCCTGGCGAGTGATCGCAATTACGCACCGGGCGCCTCTGGAAGCGCTGAGTGTGTGATTCTACGATCCTCAATTTTTCGCATAGTATAAATTGGCGTTCCCCGGCGCCTGGGGGCTTCGCCCCCAGACCCCCTCCCCCTTCTCGTGTCCCGATTCACACCTCGTCGGGCCTAGCAAGAGTTCAGAGCATTAAGAGTTCAGAGGCCAGGGGCGGCGAGACGGAAGCCGATAAAGGCGTAGCGATCGCCCGGGTCGTGCCCGAACCGGTAGGCGCAACGCACGTACCTCGCATTGTCGAGCCAGCAGCCGCCCCGCAGGAGACGAACATCTGTTCCACTCTGATCCTCGCGCCCATCACTATCCATGTAAGGGTAATTCCTATACTTCGTGCTCACCCACTCCCATACATTCCCCGCCAGGTCCAGCGCTCCGTAAGGACTCATCCCACTCGTGTAACTCCACACCGGCGCTGGTCGGCCCACGCATCCCGAAAAATTCAAGCGATTGCAGTCTGGCGCCTCATTGCCCCACGGATAGATGCGTCCATCCGGGCCGCGGGCCGCTTTCTCCCATTCCGCCTCCGTCGGCAGGCGGCCGCCAGCCCAGCGCGCATAGGCTGAAGCCTCATACCAACTCAC
>CAZEPA010000535.1:0-3424 GCA_964513955.1 uncultured Anaerolineae bacterium
GTGCTGCGCAGCTGACCCCAGGCGCCGCGGCGCAGCAGCTGCGCAAACGTGGGCAGTTTGCCTTGCGCGACCCAGGGCAAAATCAGATCAAACGTGGCCCCATCGAGGCCAATCACATAACAGCGGTAGGTCATGGGAATGTTGTCAATCCTCTCCGTGGGTCGAACGATCGGACGCTTCCATAGCCCGCGACTCCTCGTCGGTGGGGTTATCAGCCCGACGATGGGCATCGTCTGGCAGGCTCTGGCGCAGTTGCCGCACTTCCCAGGCCAAAAGCGCGACGTCCTGCGCCAGCTCTTTGTTCTGCGTCTGCAAGCGCGAGATGGTAATGCCCTGAAAGAGTAAAATGACGACGGCGAACATCATGCCAATGCCAAACAGGATGGATGGCGCGTAGACTACGCCGATCAGGTCGGCCATGAAACGCAGCGCCCCTTCGAAGAGAGAAAACGCCAAGAGCGCAAAGCCGGTCAGCAGCCACAGCAGCGCGTGATCTTCACGCAGCCGCCCGCGGCGCACCAATTCCAGAATGAGGCCAAGCCACCCCAGGCTCACGGCGACCGCGATCAGTTTCAGTATCGGCTGCGGCATCAGACGGTTCCCTGGAAGGCTGAATGATGAAAACTGAACGCAGAATGGCAAGTGCAAAGTGCAAAGTACACAGTATCCAGCCTCTACTCTCGCAGTGACAAACTGGGGGTTTTCTTGACGGCGGTGATGAGCACAGCCAACAGCACTTTGACCATGTAGTACGCGCCGCGCCAGTGGTTGATCGAAGAAACGCCGCCGCGCCGCGGGGCCATCACCGCGGGCAGTTCAATCGTGGTCAGCCCGGCGCGGTGCAGAAGAATGCGCGCCTCGATTTCGGGGTAATCCTGCGGGTAGGCGCGCGCCAGGAATTCGATCGCACGGCGGTTGGCGGCCTGCAAGCCGGACGTCGGATCGGTCACGCGCCGCTGCGTGAGCCTGGAGACGAGGGCCGCAAACAGACGGATGCCCAGGCGGCGGCTGGTTGGCACTCGATAGGACGCTGGGCCGCCCTGAAAGCGAGAACCGATGGCCACGTCAGCCTGGCCGCTCACAATGGGTTGCAGCAAGGTGTGCAAATCGGCCGGGTTGTGCTGACCATCGCCATCCACGCGCCCGGCAAAGGTATAGCCATAACGCGCGGCAAACTTGAAGCCGGCCTGCACCGCACCGCCAATGCCCAGATTATACGGCAAGCGCAGCACCATGGCGCCGGCAGCCTGAGCTGCCTCGGCCGTGCGATCAGTCGAGCCATCGTCAATCACAAGAACAGAGGCTGCGGGCAGACGCCGCGTGTGATTATCCGCATGGGTGGTCAAAACGCCCCGCACCACATGCGCGATGCTGGCCTCCTCATTATAGGCCGGCACGATCACCAGCAATCGGTCTTCGCTCCCTGATTCCATCACACCTGCCGCAGAAATGCTGAACGCCGAGCCTGTAGTACATAGTACAAAGTGCAAAGTGCGAAATCTCAACCTCTCTCTGGTCGCCGATCTCCACTCTCCGATCTCTGATCTCCGGTCTCCGATCTGCTATCTGTCCGCTGCCAAATCATACCACCTCTGGGCGGCCGCGGCATCGCCTTGCGCACGCGCCAAATCGCCCAGGCGGCGGTAGGCCCACGGATTAGCGGGGAAGCGGCGCGTCTGTTCCTGCCAGACGTCGGCCGCGGCGGTCGGCTGCCCAGCGGCCAGCAAGGCCTCGCCCAGCCACAGGCCCGTCCACGGCAGTGTGGGGTCGAGTCGCCAGGCTGTTTGCAGGGCTTTCACAGCCGCGGCTGGGTCGCTGCGCGCCAGGGACACGCGGCCCCGGTAGTAGAAATCCAGCGCCGCCGGCGACTTGGTTGCCAGGCCCAAACCGACTTGCCACTGATCAGCGGCGGCTGGCTGATTCCCTTGCGCCCACAGCGCCTCGCCCCACAAATAGAAGGCTTCGGCGCGGGTTGGCTCCACCGCGGCCGCCTGCCCAGCCCGTTTCACGGCGTCGCCGGCGGCGCTCGCGCTCAGCGCGGCTTGGGCCTGACGGCGCAGACTCACATACGCGGGCCAACCGGCCAGGCGATAGTGGGCCAGCGCCTGGGCCTCATCGCCCAGCCGATCGAAGGTGCGCGCCAGTTCCAGGTGCGCGAGCGCATCGCGGGGCTGCAAGGCCAGCGCCTGCTCAAGGGATGGCCGCGCAGCCCCTGCGCGCGCCTGCGCCAACTGCACGCGACCCTGCGCCCGCCAGGCAGCCTCCAATGTGGACACGCGCTGCGTTGCACGCTGTAAGTGATCAGATGCCATGCTAAAATCCTGTGCGCGCCAGGCGCGCATCCCCTGGTTCAACGCCAACCAACCAGGGAACTGCATCGCCAGGCGTAGAGCGAGCAGCAGGCCACAGGCCAAGCACACGAGGCTGAGTTTTGTTAATCGCATGTGGGACGTGAACATGAGCGTCTCAGATGACCTTTGCAGCCCGGTCCTGGTCAGGCCAGGGCCGAGAGTCATTCTAGCATACACCAGGGAGAGAAACAAACGTGGTGATCGGCTCCAGAAATCAGGTTTCTGTCAGAAATCCAATTTCTGGTAATCGGCGTCGTCTGTGCTATACTGCGGCCCAAACTTCAGTCATGGCATATTCATGAAATTCGTCGCCGATCTTCACATCCATTCGCACTTTTCCCGCGCCACCAGCAAAGACCTGACCCTCGAACATCTGGCGCGCTGGGCGCAGCTCAAGGGCGTTCATGTCGTGGGTACCGGCGACATTGCCCACCCCGGCTGGCTGCAAGAGATGCGCGCGCGCCTGCAACCGGCCGAGGACGGGCTTTTTCGCCTGAATGATGACCTGGCGGTCTCTGTCGAGCAAACCGTGCCGCCCGCGTGCCAGGCTCCGGTACGCTTCTTGCTGGGCGGCGAGATCAGCAGCATTTACAAAAAGCACGGCCAGACGCGCAAGGTTCACAACGTGATCTTTGCGCCGGATTTTGACAGCGTGGCGAAGATCCAGGCCGCGCTGGAAAAGATCGGCAACATCCGCGCGGACGGCCGCCCCATTCTCGGCCTCGATGCGCGCGACCTGCTCGAAATCATTCTCACCATCAACCCGGCCTGTCACTTGATCCCGGCCCACATCTGGACGCCCTGGTTTGCCCTGCTCGGCTCCAAGTCGGGCTTCGATTCGGTCGAGGCCTGTTTTGGCGATCTGACGCCCTCCATCTTTGCGCTCGAAACCGGCCTCTCCTCCGATCCACCCATGAATTGGCGCGTATCCAACCTTGACCGCTACACCCTGGTTTCCAATTCGGACGCCCATTCGCCGCAAAAACTGGCCCGTGAGGCCACCCTCTTCGACACTGAACTCTCCTACACGGCGCTCTTCCGCGCCCTGCAGACCGGCAACCCGGCCACGTTCA
>CAZEPA010000536.1:0-3420 GCA_964513955.1 uncultured Anaerolineae bacterium
TTGTTTTGATGGTCATCCTCCGTCGGTCCCAGATTATGGAAAAACAACTGATCGCGACGATTATAGCCCAGATCGGCAGGCTGTCAACGGGCAATCGCAGAAGATTCGCGCCACGAAGCCCAAATTGACGCCGGATTCGTGTGGCGTTTTGCCGCGTCAGGCCGTCAAAACGCCAGTTCAAAGCGAATAGATTGCACGGGGAGATGAATCGGATGGGCGCTTATCTGGCCTACAAGGAAATGGTACGCAATCGGGGGCGATTCCTGCTGTTCAGCATGGTCATTGCGCTGATTACGGTGCTGGTGCTTTTCATTGCCGGCCTGGGCGAAGGCCTGGGTTCGGGCAACAAGCAGTATATCGAAAAGCTCGCCGCCGACTTGCTCGTCTACAAAGCCAAAGTGGACTTCTCGATCGGCACGAGCAAGATTGAACGCTCCAAGCTCAATGCGATCCGCCGCGTCGACGGCGTAGCAGAGGTCGGGCCAATCAGTTTTTCGGCTGCGTCGCTGGTTTTCGAAGACGGCCGCAAGCCGCTCAACGTCTCCCTGATCGGCGTTGAGCCGGGGCTGCCCGGCGAGCCGCCTGCGTACCAGGGTCGGCAATTGGTCGGCCGGCGGGCCAACGAGGCGGTGATAGATCGGAATGCGGCGCTGCGCGCCAAAGCGACTGTCGGCGATACGATCCGCGTCCGCTCTATCCAAGGGGCCAAAGAAGAATACTACGATCTGCTCGTGGTTGGGGTGAGCGACGGACGACAGTATTCGCTGCAGCCTTCGATCATCGTGCCTGTGCTCACCTTCGAGAAGATCAAACCGCAGGCCAATGCGGCGGTGCAAGCTGCGGACTTGATCTCCAACGTAGTGGCTGTGCGCCTGACTGATCCGGCGACACGCGCCGCCATGCAGCAGCGCATCGAGGCTGAGGTCAACGATGTTCAGGCGGCCGATCTGGTTACCGCGTATGAGAACACGCCGGGCTATTCGGCGCAGCAGGGCACCTTGAACACGCAGCGCGGCTTTGTGCTGCTGATCGGTGTGCTGGTCATTGGCGGCTTTTTCCAAATTCAGACGCTGCAGAAGGTGGCGCAAATTGGAATGCTCAAGGCGATCGGCACGCCAAATCGCACCGTGGCCGCGGCCTCTGTGATCCAAATCATTCTGGTGACGACCATTGGCGTTGCCATCGGCAGTGCGGTGACGATTGCCCTTTCCTTGGCCTTCCCACCCACGGTTCCCATCGCATTTACAGGCCCTAACGTCATCGTGGGCGTTGTGTCGCTGCTCGTCATCGGTCCAGTTGGCGGCTTGGTCTCGATTCGGCAGGCGCTGCGGGTGGAACCGCTGAATGCGCTGGGCCTCGCATCCTGACGAAAGGCAAAGAGAATCATGCGTGTTGTACTTGAAACACAAGCAGTAACGAAAACCTATCAGGGGGGCAGCGGCCTGATCAACGCCGTGGACGCCGTGGCGTTGAGTGTCCATGAAGGAGAATTTGTGGCCCTGGTCGGGCCCAGCGGGTCAGGCAAGACGACCATGCTGGCGATGCTGGCGGCGCTGCTCAAACCGACACGCGGCGCGATCCTGATTGACGGGCAAGATCTGAGCACGATGAGCGAAGCGCAGCGCACGGCCTTTCGTCGCGAGAAGATCGGCTTCACCTTTCAGGCCAATAACCTGGTGCCTTTTCTCACGGCGCTGGAGAATGTGGAGCTGATGCTGCGCCTCAACGGCAAGCTGGACAAAACCAGCCAGGCGCGGGCGCGTGAGCTGTTGGCGCGACTGGGCCTGGGCGATCGTCTGCACAACCTCCCGCGCCAGCTTTCGGGCGGCCAGCAGCAGCGCGTAGCCATTGCCCGTGCGCTCATTCACAACCCGCAAGTCGTGCTGGCCGATGAACCCACCGCTTCGCTGGATACCGAGCGCGCGTTTCAGGCCGTGGAAACCTTTGCCGCCCTGATTCACGAACAGCGCCGCGCCGGCATCATGGTCACGCACGACCTGCGCATGGTGCCCTACGCCGATACGGTCATTCAGATGTTAGATGGCAAAGTCGCAAGCGTCTTGACCAGCCGGGCCGAGATTGCCGCCTTGGCTGGCACGGGACGCGGCGAACGCCCGCCGCAGCACGACCTGACGAGCGAAACGCGACCCCCGATTCCGGCCCGCACGCCTGAGCTGAACGCGGCGCTGGCCGCGCTCTAAGGCAACGGGCCGCCGCTATTCCATCAAAGCAATACCGGCTGCCTGTAAGCGCGCTTGCAGCAGTTGGGCAATTTCCAGCTTCAACGCAGCGGCATGGGCAAAGGTTGCTTTGGCAATCACGGTCAAGGGGGTCTTGACGCCCAGATCTTCCGTCGCTGCCAGCACGTGCCAGGGTTCCATCAAGTCGGGCAGGAGGGTAACAGCCTCCTGCCCCAAGGTTTCTAGGAGAACCAGGGCGCGCGTCAGGTCTGCGCACGACACCATGAAAGTCAACTTGACGCTGGAGAAGTCGGCGCGGCTGAAGTTGCGGATGACCCGGATTTCGCCGTTAGGCACCGTGAACAAATCGCCGGTTGGCGCGCGCACAAGCGTGTCTAGCACGTTGACCCGCTCGATCACCCCTTGAACATGCTCCATCCCGAGGATCAATTCGACCTTCTCGCCAATGGCAAACGTATTGCGAAAAATGAAACTGCCGCCGGCCAGGAGATCATTGACAAAGGCCCGTGCGCCCAAACCGAACGCCGCACTGAAGAGACCAATCATCCAGATCAAGGTGTCGGATTGGATGAAAAGTCCCAGCGCGGCGACGATAGCGGCCACGAATGCAGCAAATTTGATACCGCTGGCAACTAAGCTTTGCAGGGTCTGGCGCCGCTCGGCGGTGGGCCGTTTGTGACGCGGCGCCAGGTAGGTAATCCAGGCCACGAGTCGCGCCAGATGGCGTGACAGCGCCGCGACGATCAAGGCCAGCAAAAAGAAGAGAAGAATTTGCATGGCCGCGGCGGCCAGCGGCTGCGTAACCTGCAAAGCAGGCGGGAGAGAAATCATCTTGGCCCCGCCGCGCGCGCGGCGTCCAACAACGGATAATAGCGCCCTGGGCGCCGGCGCTGCGTGTGCTGTTCGGCTACGTAAGCCACGCGCAGCAGCGTGGCCTCGGCCCAGTGCCGACCCATGGCCTGCATCCCAATGGGCATTCCCTGGTCGTCGTACCCCACCGGAAAACTGAGCGCGGGCAGACCGGTCAAGTTGCCGGGGAAGACGAAGCGCATCACTTCCGTATCCGCGCTCAGGTCTGACCACGCGCCCAGGCCGGCGCCCGGCGGGATGACCGGCGCGGTGATGGCGGTGGCCGGGGTCAGAATGACATCCACGCGGCGGAAGATCTCATCGAAGATAGCCAGCGCGCGCGTGCGCATGCGCTGGGCCTTGATGTAAT
>CAZEPA010000537.1:0-3415 GCA_964513955.1 uncultured Anaerolineae bacterium
TCCAGCGTGTAAAGCAGGTCGATGCGCTCCAGTACCTCGCTGATTTGGCGGGTTGTTCGCGCTCTCCAACCTGTGGATGGCGCGGCACCGGCTTTTGCACAGGGTGCCGGGATGAGTGCGTCTGCAGCGCGCCCAAGGGCCAGGATGGGGCCTCGAAAGGCCGAGAAACAGACCTCCGTGGCGTTGAAATCGATCGAAACGGGCGCGGCAGTTTCATGTCGCGAGATTCATGCGCTCAGCGAGCTCCGCTGCGCCGGTTTTGAACACCATCCTTAGCCGTTCTTCCTCGCCAAAAGACACGCGTTAGCATCTCCGAGAAGGCAGTGCTGCGCCTGATGAGGCAGCAGAGCCCGGTGGCCGCCGTCCCCTGGCAAGCGTACCCGCGCGCCATGGGACGGCGGTTGCAAGCTCGACGAGTCCACGTCGGGGCAGTGACGTCTCCCCCATATACGGCCACTTTTAAACTGGAGTTGGGCGGCTTTCCAGCTGTTGATCTGGCCTCTTTTTGACGAACTCACTCGGGGTCAGGTGGCCGAGTGAGCCATGCGGACGGTGATGGTTGTAGTCGTGCTGCCAAGCCTTCAATTTCTCACGCGCATCCTGCATCGTAATGAACTCGTTGACGTTCAGAAACTCATCACGCAACCGACCGTTGAATGACTCGATGAGCCCGTTGTCCGTGGGCTTGCCAGGACGTGTGTAATCGAGCTTCACACCGCGGCGCCAGGCCCATTCATCGAGTGCCTTGGACGTGAATTCCGTGCCGTTGTCTACGGTGATCGCCTTGGGCCATCCGCGCTGCAGTGCAGCCTCGTCCAGGGCCTTACCGACGCACCGGCCGGTGAGCCGGAAGTTGGCCTCTAGAGTCACACTCTCGCGACTCCACTGATCGATCACCGTGAGCACCTGGAATGCCCGTCCGTCGAGCATCTGATCGTGCACGAAGTCCATGCTCCAGTTCTGATTCGGCCCTGTGGCAGGCACGGGCCTGCCGCGCTGCAGGCTGATGCGCTTGCGGCGCTTGACCTTCATGCGCAACTGCAGTCCTTCCAGCCGGTACAGGCGATAGACGCGCTGCTTGCCGATTTCCCAGCCCTCACGCTTGAGCATGACCAGCACGCGCAGGTACACACCTCGTCCCTTGGTGTCGATCGCTCGCCTTAGGACGCGAGCTACGGGGGCGCCGAGTGGGCAGCGTAAATGGTCGGCGAGTACGACGTCGGCCGGCTCCACTGTGATGATCAGCTTGAGTTCAAGTGCACCGACGGCCGGAAGAGCTCTCACCATGGGCAAAACCTTCTTCTTCTCAATGGCCCCTTTGGGCAGGCGGCGGTAAATCGAATCTGCGACACAGATTCTTATAAGCCCCAGGGGGCGCCCCTCGAACTTGTGAATCTTCGTGATGCCTTTGTATGTAGGAAATGCAATGGCTTCCTTGAGCATATCCGCCGGTACGGTCGTCAAGTCGTCAACGGCCAGGATCACGATCTCCACGCTGGAAACATCGGCGTCCATCGCGTCTGCGATTTGGGGAGCAGGCTTGCTCTGCGACGGATGCTGTAAGACATGGATGCCACGCCCTCGGCTAGAGACGAGAAGTCCTTCTTCAGCAAGGACCCGTATGGCTTCCCGAATGGTAATGCGGGCCACCTTGAAGTGATCACCGAGTTCGACCACCGTCGGCAATCGAGAACCTGGCGCGATGGCTCCAGAAAGGATAGCATAGCGCAGGATGTTGGCGACCTGTATGTATAGGCTGACACCCTGCGTCTGATCGACGCTCAGATTTCCGGCTTCGGCAGGGATGAGGAAATGGGGACTTCTTTGCATGGGCGACAGACTATCACGGAGGTGATTTCCCGCCGCCGGTGAAAAAATCGCACCATTAAACCGTATAACCGGTGTATAATTTCAAGACGCACATTGAAAGGTATTTATGTTCACGAAAACACAGTCTTTATGTCGCTCTCTTCTCGCTTGTTGTCTGGTTCTGCTGGGATCCCTGGCGAATGCGCAGGCAATTGACTACCCGACACGCACCATTAAGTTCGTTGTGCCCTTCCCCTCGGGAAGCGGCACCGACCAAGCCGCCCGTGCGGCGGCCAACGACATCACTCGCCGAACCGGTCAGCCTGTGATCGTCGAGAACAAACCTGGCGCAAATGGCTTGATCGCCGCGCAACAGGTTGCTCGGGCAGCGCCTGACGGCTACACCGTCTTCATCACTAGCATGACGACGCAGTCGGTCAATCCCTTCCTCTACAAGAAGCTGCCCTACGACCCGGTGGCGGATTTCATCCCGGTGGCGATGATTTCCAAGAATGCGATGGTGCTTGTGGTGAGGAACACCGCTGATCAGCCAAAGAGCGTCGCGGAGCTTACAGCGCGAATGCAGGCTGCGGGCTCGAAGCTGAGCTTCGCGAGTGGCAACACCTCTTCTCTGGTAGCGGGAAAAACCTACTCCAATGCCGTTTCTTCTCCCGCGCTTCATGTCCCTTACAAGGGAATTCCGCAAGCCGTCACCGATCTCATGGCCGGGGCGGTCGACTTCATGTTCTCGGATCTGACGGTGGCCACCCCCTTGGTTCAACAGGGCCGCCTTCGTGGTCTTGGGGTGACCGGTCCAGCCAGAGTGTCAACCCTGCCAGACGTCCCGACGATGCGCGAAGCCGGCATGCCGATCGAGCTGTCGGTCCGCCTGCGGTTGTAGCCCGTTTGAACGAACTCTTGAATCTGGCGACGAAGAGCAAGGAAGGTCAAGAGAGATTAAGGCAGACCGGCGGCAGCGTCGACACGATGTCCGCCGAGGAATTCGCAAAATTCAACGAACAGGAACTGCTGAACTGGGGCCGCGCTGTGCGTGGCGCGGGCATTCAGCCTGAATGACACCTGGCAACATGTAAAGGACGATAAATGGAATCCATTATTCCAAACCCGGAGGAGTTGGAGCATCTTCGGCAAACTACCCGGAGGTTCATGCGAGAAGAAGTGAGACCAGCGGAAGACAAGGTGGAGCACGATGCCTATCAGTTGCCGGAAGAGTTGCTGAATCCGCTCAAACAAAAGGCGAAGGAGATCGGACTTTGGGCCCTGCGCTCTCCAGTCGAGTATGGCGGCCAGGGGATGGGACTAGAGGCTTCAACCGTCTTCGCTGAAGAGGCGTCGCGCTGCAAGATGGGCGCGTATATTCCGGCATGCGGGGCTACAGGGAGCAACCCGCCTGCGCCGATTCTTCTGGGCACTAAAGAGCAGATTGAAAGGTTCGCGATTCCTGCAATTGCGGATGGGGCCAAGGTCTTTATGGCGATTAGCGAGTCATCGGGCGGATCGGACCCGGCTCGCTCTATTCGCACGCGTGCAGTGCTCAAAGGTGACCACTCACTGCTGTCCGGTTAAATCTCGAACAAATTCAATT
>CAZEPA010000538.1:0-3411 GCA_964513955.1 uncultured Anaerolineae bacterium
TGCTGAAGGCAATGACCGCATCGGCCTGGCCATCCTGGACCGCCTTGTACTTCAAACCGGGGTCAAACACCGTCAGGCTCTTGAACTCGAAGCCGCCGTAAAGCTGCTTGAGACCTGCCAGGCCATCCGGCCGCTGCTCGAAGTCGGGAATCGCGGCAAAACGGATGTTCGGCGCGGCCGCCGCCAGGTCCGACAGGGTTTTCAGTTTGTACTGTGTGGCCGCGGCTTGCGTGACAGCGATTGCGTTCGTGTTGTTCATCGGCGCGGGATCGAGCCAAACGAGATTCCATTGGCTCTTGTAGTCCGCGGCTGTGCGATCGAAGACCTGCTTGGGGCTTTCGACTTTGTCTTTGATGCCGAGAATGAACAGATAACCGGTGCCAGTGTACTCAGGGTACATGTCAATCTCGCCCTTGGTCAGAGCCTCCTGCGCGACCTGCGTGCCCGCCAGGTTAAGCCGGCGCTCGACGGGGATGCCGTTTTCTTCCAGGATCAGTGCATACATCTCGCCGAGCAAAAGCTCTTCCGTGAAGTCCTTCGAACCGATCTTGACCTTCGGCCCGGTCACCGCGGTCGGCGCGGTTGCCGTGCAGCCGCTTAGCGCCAGGACGACAACGACCAACAAGGCAACCCAACGATACAGCTTCATGATTTTCCTCCGTGTGATTCCGAACGATCGAACCTATTGATGAAATGCGTGCCGCACAACTACTTCCAGACGGCTCAGGCTGACCTCGGCGGCCAAGGTCAGCACAGCCACAGTGATGGCGCCGACGAGCATAAGGTGCAGATACGCTGGCCCCAGGCTCAGCCCGGCAAAGATATATTCGCCCAAGCCGCCAGCGCCGATGACCGCGCCCAGGGTGGCGCTGGCAAGGACTTCTACGGCGGCGGTGCGCACGCCGGTGACGATGACCGGCAGCGCCAGCGGCACTTGCACCCGGCTGATGATCTGCCAGCGGCTCAAACCCATGCCGCGCGCGGCCTCGGTAATCGCAGGGTCCACGGCCGCAATGCCAGCCTGGGTGTTGATGAGCATGGGCGGAAGCGCGAGAATGGTGAGCGCGATCAGCGCGGGCCGAAAACCAACGCCGATGATGGGCAGCATCGCGGCCATGATCGCCAGGCTTGGCACCGCACGCACCGCGCCGATTCCGTTTGTCACCATCAGGGAGCCGCGGCGGCTTTGGGCGCTGAGAATGCCCAATGGAATCGCAACCGCCAGGGCCGCGCACAACGCCATGCCGCTCAGGGTCAGATGCGCGCCCGTCTTGGCCCAGAAATCTGGTTGATGCCCCAGGATGTACTGCCAGGTTTCTAATAAAAGCTGCATAACGTGCGCTCAGCGTCGGTGGACAACGGCTCACCGCAGCGCCGGTAGGAGGCTGGCGGGAATGGTTCGCCCAGGACATCGTTCTTAGTCTAGAAAGGTTATGTTTTTGTTACACCGTTGGACGCCGCCGCCCCTGGAGTCGTCACACACAATGATATCAACCGCGCTCACCGATGGTATGGTACAATGCACTTGAGGATTCTGATCGTGAACACCAAATCGCAACATTCTCTTCGTCGGATGGGCGCTCACGCATGGGCCATTGTCCGCAAGACCGGTATTGCCACGTTTCACTCTGGCTTCATGGCGCTGGGCGGTCTGCGCTATGCGCGGCGCCACTGGGGCCTCGATTGGTTTGAGATCAACTACCTTGACCTGACGCTGCCGCGCCTGGCGCCTGAATTTCACGGCTACCGCCTGCTGCAGATCAGCGACATTCACATGGACGGCTGGATGACGCAAGCCCGGCTGGCGGCTATCGTTGACCTCGTCAATCGGCTGCAGCCCGACCTGGTGGCGATTACCGGCGATTTCGTGACCTATGCCCCGCAGCGGTTCGTGGCCGATCTGCGCGTGGCGCTGGCGCGCCTGACGCCCACCGATGGCGCCGCCGTCGTGCTGGGCAATCACGATCACCGCGAGCGGCCCGAACTGCTGCGCCAACTGTTTCACGAGCTTGGGCTGCTCGATCTGAACAATGCCGTGCACACCCTGCGCCGCGGCCGCGCCAGTCTGCACCTGGCGGGCGTGGATGACGTGCGGGCCGGCGCTGCGCGGTTGGACGACGTACTGGCCCAACTCCCCCCAACTGGCTGCGCCATTCTGCTGGCGCACGAACCGGACTTTGCCGATACCGCAGCCGCCAGCGGCCGCTTCGATTTGCAGCTTTCAGGTCATTCGCACGGCGGTCAGATTGTGCTGCCGTTCATTGGCCCGCCCATTCTACCACGCCTGGGGCGCAAATACCCCGCCGGCCTCTACACGGTGCGCGACATGACGTTGTACACCAATCGCGGCCTCGGCGTCATTCCCCGTGTGAACTGCCGGCCTGAAATTAGCGTCTTTACCTTGCGATAGCGTCACATGGGGTAGCCCAGCGCGGAGGGGAAAACATGAACCGCACCATGTCCAGCAAAACGGTCGTCGGCCTCGTCCTCTGCTTATTGCTCAGCGCCTGTCGGCCGCTGGCGACGCCCGCTGCCACGCCGCCAGCCGTCAGCACGCCGCAGCATCAGCCGGGGGCGCGCGCGCTGACGGCGCTGCCTTCGTCTGCGCCCACAGCCGCTCCGGCCGTCGGCTTGCCGTCCCCCAGCTCCTCGACGATGATCCCCACAGCCAGCCGCTCGTCCACGCCGACACCCCCGGTCAGCCTCTCGCCCCCGCCAACAGCCGCGCCGCTGACGATCGCCGAACGTGACCTGGGCGCACCGGGGGTGGGCGACGCCTTTGACCCGACGGATCTGGCGGTGGACGCGGCGCGGTCCCTGGCTTATGTTTACTGTCTGCGCGGCCCCGATCAACGGCCCGTCATTGCTGTGGTTGACATCGCGAAGGAGCGCGTGACGCGGCTGTGGCCCGTGGCGCCGTTGACAGGCCAGGGCCGCGGCCAACTGCTGCTGGCGCCTGACGGCGATACGATTTTCGTGGTTGACCGCGAGGCTCAAGTCCTCGTGAGCCTCGATCCGCTGACCGGCGAGCTGGGCCATCGCCTGAATCACGTACGGATCGCCGCATTGAGCGCGGACGGCGCCCGGCTGGTCACCGCCGACGCGCAAAGGCTGGCTGCCTATTCCAGCCAGGCGCTGGTCGGCGCCGACAATCCCACCCCGCTGTGGAGCCAGAACCTGGCGCAGGTGGATGATCTGGCGCTCAACGGCGACCGCATCCTCGTCTGGCGCGGGGGCGCTGCGGCCGCCTTGCAGGTGCGCGCTGCCGCCCACGGCCGGCTGCTGGCCGAGGCCGCTTTGCCCGATGTTTACGCCAGCGGGCTGGCCGCGCTGCCGGATGGCGGCTGGGCCATGCGCGCCAACGGTTCAGTGGCGCAGGTTCAACGTTTCAGCGCCGATTTGCAGCAGGTC
>CAZEPA010000539.1:0-3399 GCA_964513955.1 uncultured Anaerolineae bacterium
AATCTGCCTGCCATCTGCCAATCTTCACCCCGCCAGCCCGCGCAGCCACAAATAGGCGAGCGCGCAGATCACCACGCGGTCCTTGATCGTGCCATCGGCCACAGCCTGCTTGAGCCACGGAAGCGTGACCCAATGGCTGCTGACGATCTCGGCCTCGTCCGGGTGCTGTCCACCTACCGGCTGCAAGTTACGTGCGAGCACCAGGTGGCTGATGGCGTTGCCCAGGCCAGGATTGTCCCAGAATGCGCCCAGATATTCCAACGATTCCGCTTGATAGCCGCTCTCCTCGCGCAGTTCACGCGCCGCGCAGACGAGCAAGTCTTCGCCTGGATTGGCCAGGCCGCCCGGCACCTGCCAGACCACCTGGCCGACGGGGTGACGATACTCTTGCTGCAGGAGGATTTCCCCAGCGGCATTCAATCCGACGATGCCTACGCCGGCCACATCACGGTGCACGTTGGTGTACTCATAGGTGCGGCCATCTGGCAGACGCACCGTGTCCAGGGTGACGTGCAGCCAGCGGTTGTGAAACGCCTCGCGTGAATCCACCAGCTCCCAGGCATTGATGGGCGCAGAGGGTGTGTTGGATTGGGTCATGCAGCCACTCCATTCCGGTGTGTAAGTTCAATGTTCGGAGTCTGGGGGTAGGGCCTGGGGATTCGGTGATGCCAGGCGCGCAGGATCGCGTCCACATCTTCCAGCGCCATTGGTTTTTCGTCGGCCAGGGCCTTGATGTGCGCGGTGGCTTCTTTGAGATCATGGTCTGTCAGTTCCAGGCCGAGCTGGTCAGCGCGGCTTTTCACCGCGTTCCAGCCGGTTAGCCGATGGGCAATGTGGACATAACGCGTCAGGCCAAAATCGGTCGGATCCAGGATTTCATAGGTGGAGGGATTGTTGAGAATGGCTTTGGCGTGAATGCCGGCCTTGTGTGTAAAGGCCGTGAAGCCAGTGATGTAGTTGTTGAAAGGCACATCAATGCCCACGATGCTGGCGACCAGGTTCTCCACCTCACGCAGCAGGGGCAGATTGTACTTCGTCACCAAGCTGCGGTCGGTGGCATACAGGCGGGCAATCAAGCCGCCGAGCGGGGTGATCCCGTTGCGTTCCCCGATGCCGAGCACCGTCGTGTCCACATGCGTCACTCCGGCCTCTAGCGCGCAGTAAGCATTGGCAATCGCGCAGCCGCTGTCGTTATGCCCGTGAAACTCGATGTCGCAGCTCACCAATTTGCGCAGTGTACTCACCAGCTCGTACACCTGCCGAGGACTGGCGACGCCCACGGTGTCGGCGATGCCCACGCGGTTGACGCCAATCTGATCTACGGCGCGGTAGATGGTGAGCAAATCAACCAAATCGGAGCGGAAAGAATCCTCCGTGCTGAAGCGTACCTGCACGCCCTGGCTCTTGATGTAGTCCACCACGGCGATGGCCTGCTCGATGATGTAGGGGATGTCTTTGCCGTGGCTAAACTCGCGCAGATAGGACGAGGTGCCGATGACGACGTCAATGCCGTCCACCCCGGTGTCTACTGCCACGCGCGCATCGTCCATGTGGCAGCGGGTGTGGGTCAAGATGCGGGTGCGTCGCGGGAGCGCGGCAATCGTGCGGCAATCCTCCAGGCTCTGCGGCGAGGCCAGAGGCGAGGTTAATTCCAAGAATTCGACGCCGAACGCATCCAAAGCCTGAGCAATCTCCACCTTCTGTGCGGTGGTGAAGAATGCATTGGCAAACTGCTCTCCCTCGCGCAGGGTGGACTCGATAATGGCGAAATGACTGAGCGGCATGAGATCATCTCCTTGGGCGTAACGCTGAATGATGAACGCTGAATAGTGCAAAGGGCAGAGCATCGGCCGTGAATGATGTTCTGCATTCAGAATTCATGATTCCACCGAATCTTGGGTAACAAAAAAGCCGGCCCCAGGTTCTCCTGGCAGCCGGCTTTGCTGTCCGATGGACGAGCAAGCACTATCTACCAGACATGGGTATCCGGCTTCTTGGCCTTGCTCTGCTTGCTTACAAACGCGATCGTCATCATCATGTTTTCCTGTTTCACGAACGGGCGGGAGTTTAGCATAGGCGCGCCTGGGTGTCAAATTGGGGCCATGTGACCCGATCAGCGGCGGCGCGCGCGCGTGAGCGGTTTGAAGCCTTCGCCCAAGACCTCGGTGCTGGGATTGATGACCATGAAGGCATCGGGGTCTGCGGCGCTGACGATGCGGCGCAGCGCGCCGACCTCGCGGCGGTGGATAACCGTGAAGAGCATGATGCGCTGGCTGCCGGTGAAGCCGCCCTGGCCGGTTAGAACCGTGACGCCGCGATTCAGGCTGTGCAGAATGGCGGTGCGCACGTCGTCTGGGGTCTGAGTGACGATGAACGCGGTGTGGCTGGCATTGAAGCCGAGGTCAACGAAATCAATCACGCGCGCCATGACCCAGGCGGTGATGAGTGCGTAGAGGGCCGGTCCCAGGCCGAAGAAGAGAGCGGCCAAGCCCAGGATGAGCGCGTCCATGGCCAGCAGGGAGCGCGACATGCGAATGCCATAGAAGTGCTCAAGCAGCTTGGCTGGCAGTTCGGTGCCGCCAGAGGTAGCGCCGGCGCGAAAGACCAGCGCCTGGCCGGCGCCGAAGAGGAGACCGCCGTAGGCCACATAAAGCAGCGGTTCGCCTTGCACCGTGGGTACGTAGGGCTGCAGAAAGTCAATGGCGAGAGAGACTAGTACGGCCGCCGCAATCGTCTTGGGGCCAAACTCAGCCCCGAGCAGCCAGATGCCCAGCGCAAGGAAGGGGATATTGAGCGCGAGCAGTGTCAGGCCGGTGGGCCACCCACGCAGGCGATTGGCAAAAATGGCAATCGCCGTGAAGCCGCCTGGCACGACGTTGTTAGGATCCAGGAAGATGTCCACCGCCAACGCCATCAAAAGACAACCCAGGGTGATGAAGAGGGCGTCTCGTAGGACGCGGTACAAGGGTTTCACATTGAAACCAGCTTTTAGTGCTTCCCGTTGCCCGGTAGGGCTGGTACCTGCAGCATGAATTCATCCAGGGACTTGGCTGCCAACGCCACATCCACCATTTGCTCAAGCTGATCGGCATCGAGCTGCTGCAGCTTGATCTGGATGCTTGGCGGCGCCATGTGAAAGCGCACGCGCAGTAGGCGCAGCAACTGACGCAGGGCCCCTTGTTGCATTCCTTGCTGCATTCCTTTTTCCATGCCTTCGGCCAAACCCTGCTCTAGAATCTCTTGATACCAGGGCGACTCGCGCAAGACGTTCATTTTCCACCTCATGATTTGCTGCACAACTGGGATGTCGAACACGAAACTGGCGAAGAAAGCCAGCAGCGGTTCGAGGTCGCTCAGTTTCTCATTTTGACGTAACATGGGTTGGTGAATGCCTGCATC
>CAZEPA010000540.1:0-3378 GCA_964513955.1 uncultured Anaerolineae bacterium
ACGCGCCGCGCTGATAAAGCAGCTGCAGTAGCGGCCGCCCAAGCAGAATCAGGCCCGCGGTCGCAGGCACGGTCAGCGCCACAACGACGCGCAGCGTTTGGTGTAAGGTACGCCGCAGCCCGGCCAGGTCCCCCTGCGCCGCCAGTTCAGCCAGGGTGGGGAAGGCCACCAGCCCAAAGGCGGTGCCGATGATCGTCTCCGGCAACTGCATCGCATCCCACCCCCACTCCAGCGCGCTGACGCTGCCCGGCCCCAGGCGCGAGGCCAGGTTGGTCATCATGATCAGCGTGGCATGAAACACGCCCAGGTCGAGCAGACGCGGGCCAAGCAACCAGAGGACGCGGCGCACGGCCGGCGTGTCCAGGTCAAGCACCGGGCGCCAGTGAAAGCCGTAGCGCAGCAGGGCTGGGATTTTGATTGCCAGGTGCAGGCACGCGCCAACCACGGCCCCCACCGCCAACCCCCGCGTGCCCCACATGGGGCTGAGCCAGACGGCGCCAGCCACGATACCGAGCGGATAGACGACGGGGGCCAGGGCCGGCAGCAAGAAATGCTTGAAGCCGTGCAGGACGCTGCCCTGCACGGCACTGACGCCAAACACGATCGTGGAAAGCAGCAAGATGCGCATCACGGCCGCGGTTTCAGCCTGCGCCACGGGCGTGAAGCCAGGCGCGATCAGCGTGCGCACAATCCAGGGCGCCAGCAATCCCGCCACCACAGCCAGCCCGGTGACGGCCATCACGACCAGGTTGGTGACTGCGCTGGCCAGGCGCCACGCACCCGCGCGGTCATCGGCGGCTAGGGACTTGGCAAACACCGGGATGAAGGCCGTTGCCAACGCGCCCCCGGCCACAATGCTGAAGATCAGATCGGGCAGCTTGAACGCGGCGTAATAGGCATCCAGGTCGGCCCCAATGCCAAATTGGCGTCCAATGATGATGTTGCGCAGCAGCCCGGCTGCCGCCGCCAGGCCAAAGGCCGCGGCCACGACCAGGGTGTTCCAGGCAATGGACATAAAACGTGATGAGGGATCTCGGCTTGATGGCATGCCTGGCTTTCCTTCTTGGACCTGGACCGGCATTTTCGCTCAGCGGGCCAATTCATCTACCGCGGCCGCGTAGCGCGGATTCAACGCCACGGCCCGCGCAAACGCCTGGCGTGCGCCTTCAGCATCGCCCAGCGCGGCCAGCGCGCGCCCGCGCCAGAAGTACAGTTCCTCGACATCGGTCGTGGTCTTGAGCGTGGCGTCAGCCAGGGCAAGGACTTCCTTGTAGCGCCCTGTTTCAAAATAGGCTTCAAACGGGCCAAACTGATACCAAAGCATGCGCCAGGGCAGCCCGATCTGCCGCGCCCGATCGAAAGCGTCGGCTGCCTCGGCAAACTGCGCCAGGGCTGTGAGATCGCTCCCCAGGTTGAACCAGGCGAAGGCGTCTTGCGGCTGGGCGTCCACGGCGGCCCGTGCCTGGGCCAGACCACGCTCCTGGGCGGCAGCCGCATCGGCATCCGCCCCCAGGATGGCCGTCGCCAGGGGCGCCTGCTGCGCCGGGTACACAAGCAGATAGGTATGATTGAAGATACGCCACAGAGCTTCCATCTCGGCGTAGGGTAGACGGATGCCCTGGTACGGATCCCCTTTTTTCAACCCGCCGCTGACATACGAATCATAGACGATCCATTCCTGCGCCGCGTCATCGTAGCCCGTCAGCAGGCGGTAATGCCCCATGCCATCGTTCGGATGCGGTTCCAGCCAGGTCTCAATCAACACCGGCAAGCCGTTGCTCAACAGCAGGCGCAGGCTGTCTGCGCTGCCATGCGTGCGCATCAGCGCTTGCAGACCCTGGGATTGGGCAAACGCGGCCATTTCGCCCAGGTTAACGTTCTTGTCCTCTTTGTTCGGACGTAAGGCGCGGCGGATGTCTTCCTGGCGCAGCGCACTGCCGAAGTAGCTGAGCTGAAACGAAAGCGTGGCCGGGCCGCAGTTGTTCCATGTCTGCCATTCATGGCGCACCCCAGTCAGGGTGACATTCGCCTTGGCCGGTTGGAAAAGCGGTTTCTGTGTCGGCGCAGCCGTTGGCGCATGGCGCGGTGGATTGGCGTCTGTGGGCAGGGTTAACGGAGGGGGCGACGTGGGCACAAGGCGGGTGGCCGTCGCGGTGGGCGACGGGGCGCTCTCCGCCGGCGGTACACCTTTTGCGGCGACCGTGGCCGTGGGCAGCGGCGTTGGCACAAACAGGGGATGCGTCTGGGGCTCGCCCAGCGCCGCTTGCGCGCGGCGCCAGACCCCATCCAGCCCACCGTAGCGCTCAACGGCCAGCAAGAGGAGTCCGCACAGCACGCCCATCGCCAGCATGAGCAGGCCTGGCCTCAGCCATCGAATTTTGCGTTCGCTCATCACGTAAAGCATCACCCCGTAAAACGCACCAAATGCCCTGGCAGTTTCCGAGATTCGCGCCCATTTGCATCCTGCCGGGGTCAAAGACGATCATGCACGCGTGGGCTGCCTGCCGATCAGGCTATTGTAGCGGGCGGCGCCGCAGGGATTTGTAATGTACCTTTTAATTCCGCTGTGCTATAATAGCCGTATCAATCGCCCAACTAACCGCCTGGCGACCAATCCCGCCCAATCAACCTCTTATCGGGCGCGCCGTCCAGGAATCAACCACGTGCTTGCAGATGCCGAGACAAGGAAGGTGCTTATGCCAATTTCGTTCAACTTCAGCCCGTTAGCCGCCCTCGTATTGGGTATTTTGATCGGTTTCCTCATCGAGTGGTTCTTGGAACTGCTCTATTTCAGACGCCAACGCCGCGGCAGCGAGGAACGCCTGGCGCGCGCCGAGGCTGATCTGCAAGCGCGCAGCCGCGACCTGTTGGCCATACGCACCCAGGCAGACGCCTTGCGCAGCGACCTCAGCACGGCCAAGGCCCGCGTGACCTCGCTGCAGGGTGAGCTGCAGGCATGCCAGGCTGCGACGGCGGATGCGCACGGTCAGGCGGCCAGCCTGCAGACGCAGCTCCATGATACCACAACCCAGGTCAGCGGCCTGCAATCCGGTCGCCAGGACGTGGATGCACGCCTGGGCGCCGCGCTGGGCGAACTGGAGATGCTGCGCGCGCAGGTAGGCGAAGCCAACAGCCGCCGTGATTCGCTCGATGCCGCGTTGCAGGCACGCGAGGCCGCCTACAAATCGCTCGACACGGCCCTGGCCGAATCACGCACGCACGAATCGGCCCTGCAGGATGAGCTTGCGCGCCTGCGCACCGATTTTCAGACGCGGGATGCCACCCTGGGCGCCGCGCTGGGCGACCTGGAGAGGCTGCGCGCACAGGTAGGCGAAGCCAACAGCCGCCGTGATTCGCTCGATGCCGCGTTGCAGGCAC
>CAZEPA010000541.1:0-3345 GCA_964513955.1 uncultured Anaerolineae bacterium
CGTCCGGCCAGCTTGCGCAGCAATTCTCGCACCTCGCTCTCTTTGGCGCGGCCCAACTGGGTCGAGGCGCGCGCAAAGCGCTCGCTCAGATCGGCCACCAGACGCGTTAGATCCTCTGTGTTCGGGAAGCCATCCATCTCAATGCCTCTGGATATGTAGACGACCCAGTAACGCAGAACCGCGTCGCGATAGAAATAACGCTGCTCCCTGATCACCAGCAGGTCAACATCAATCAGCCAGCGCAGATAGTCCTGGACGCTCGATGGCCGGCGGTGCAACCGCCGCGCGGCTTCGGTCAACGATAGGCCGTCTTCTTCGGCAAGGATTTGCAGCAGCGCCTTGAGCGCTGCGTACCCCCGAGCCTTCTGAAGCGAGATGTCGTACAGATAGCGGCAGTAGTTGTAGATTTGTCCGCGCGCGCCGAGTGTCTCCAACACGAAAGCCTGTGCGACCTGCTCCGGACTGATTGCCTCCGGCTCATCCGGCGCCAGCTCGCGCAGGCGCTCCACGATCGCCGTGACATAGAACGGATGGCCGGCCGTATACGCATACACTTCCGCCTGGGCAGCAGGGTTCAGCGGCCGGCCGATGATCTTCGTCGTCAAGGCTTGCGTGTCCTCTGCGGTGAGCGGCGGCAGCTCAATCGCGCGCAACTGCAGGAAAAGGGGGGATTCGTGATGGCGCACCATCTGCTCCATGGCCGTGACTGCGGAGCCGGTCACCACATAGCCCACGTGGGCGTGCTGCTGCATCACCGAGCGGAACAACTTGTACGGATTTCCCGCCTGCGGGAATTTCGCCAGGGCCGCCAACTCCGTGAATTCGTCCAGAAAGCACATGATAGGCCGCCCCAAAGCGATCGCCAGGCGATCTGGGAAGTCGAAAGCCAGGTGCAACAGAGCGCCGGGGTCGATCCCTGCGCGTCCTAGCTCGGTAATCAGAAAGTGAATGGCCTCCAGGGCGACAGGGATGGCTGCAGCGGGGGTCTGGAGTAGATCCAGCGCGCGCAGGTATGGTTCAACAGTGCCCTGTCCGCCGGCTACCGCCCAAAAACAGGTCAGGCCGATGTAGCGTTGGACAAACAACTCGGGCGAGGTGCAGATGCCTTCGAGGTTCATGTAGACGGGGATCACCCGTCCCTGCGCGGTCAGGCGGCGCATCTGTTCCTGGCAGAGCAAGGTTTTGCCGATACGGCGCAAGCCGAACAGGGCGATGTGGTGCGGCCGGCCGCGCTCCAAATCCGCGGCCGCCTGGGCCAGGATGCCCAGCTCGTGAACGCGATCGGTGAATACTTCCAGGGAAGGGCTTGCTCGCCAGTCGCTCACCATATACTCCTTTCGGTCATTCGACCTATCGGGTGATTGACCGAATCATAACATGGATGTGCCCGCTAGACAAGATCAGAACCATCGTTACGCTGACAACGCCGCTCGCAGGTCGGTATCCAGCCTGGTTAGATCTACCAGCAGCCCGCCGACCGTCTCCGCCTCGGCGCGGGCGGCATCGGTGAAGCCGGCGCGGGCGAAGAAGGCGTAGTGAACCCGCCACTCCGGCCCCGGCGCGACCTTCGGCGCTTTCTCGATCAGCTCGCGCACCACCGCCCGATCGGTCGGCTCCGCGCCCCACTTGCACTCGCCGAGCAGGATGGCGCGCTCCAGCCAGTTGATTGCAACCACGTCCACCTGGGCGTCGGCCGACCAGTGGCTGCCGACCAGCTCCGGCGTCATGGGCAGCCGTCGGCTGCGGGCCTGCACCAGCGTCCATTCGCGGCACAGGGCCTCGAACGCGGTCAGCCCCACGAACGCCCGGAACTGATCGCTGATGCGTTCCCACAGGAGGTCGGTCAGCTCTTGCTCCACCAGGTCCAGGTTGGGCGCGATGAAGCGGAAGTAGAAGCGCAGGTACGGATCGGCCAGGTGATAGCGGCTGTTGCGGCTGGTGCGGCGCTGCTCGACCGGCACAGTGGCCGGGATGCGCCGCTCGACCAGGCGCAGCGTCTCCAACTGCTTGAGGTAGGGGCTGAGATAGGAGGAAGGCAGGTCAAGCGCCGCGCCGATCTCCTGGGGCGTGCGCCGGCCGCCCGCGATCGCCCGCAGCACCGCCTCGTAGGTCTGGGTCTCCCGACGGATCATGTCGCCGATCAGCAGGAAAGGCTCGCTGTGGAACATCCCGGTGCGCCGGATGAAGAGCCGTTTGAGGTTGGCGCCGATGGTCTCGCCGTCGTCGAACTGCTCCAGGTACGCGGGGATACCGCCAACCACGGCGTAGGCGGCCACCCGCTCCGCGGCGCCGTAGCGCGGCAGGAAATCGTGCAGCGCCCCGAAGGGCAGCGGGTCTACGGGCAGTTGCGCGGTGAAGCGGCCGTAGAGCGGCGCGTGGTAGCTCATCTGCTCCACCATCATCCCGATCTGGGAGCCGGCCAGCACGATGGTGATGTTGCGGTCCTTGAACAGATGATCCCACGCCGCCTGCAGGTGCGAGGGTAGCGCTGGATCCGACTCGGCGGCGTAGGAGAATTCGTCCATGACCAGGATGACCGGCTGATCCCCGATCAGCCGCGCCGCCATCTCGAAGATCTGTTCCCACGAATCGTAGCGCGGCGTGGCCAGGTCGGGGTCTCCGGTCAGTCGGTCGGGCGGATAGGCCCAGGCCCACAGGCTGCGGGTGAAACCATGTCGCACCAGCGCGGGTAGGTCGCGCTTAGCCACCCAGTAGATCACTGGCCGGCCGGTCTGCTGCGCCCACTGCAGGAGCAGGGTCGTCTTGCCCACCCGTCTGCGGCCATAGATCAGGACGAAATGCGCGCCCGGGCGGGCTATCGCCTCGTTCAACTCACGGAGATCGCTCTCCCGGCCGACGAACTTCCGCATGGCCTTGCCTCCCAGAATAAACAGATTATTATAAGCTGCTTAGATTATAGGCCAGGGTGTGTCATCTGTCAAGAGGCGATTTTCACGTGCGCCGCGTCGGCGCTGCTTGCGACATCCTGCCATTCTACGGCCCCGCGTTTCAGATCGCGCGGCCGCGGCTGGGTGTAAGGGTCACGGATCATCCACAGCATCCCATCTGCCGGCCGCACGGTGTCGCGCCAGTGCTGGCCGCCCAGACGCCGCGCCGTCTCCCACTTGGGATCGGTCAGCGACAAGGTCTATCGGTCGCAGAGCGGGGAGGGGCGTAGTTTTCGCTTTCTGGCTGCGCAGTGCCAGGGCTGTCCCCTGACCGACAAGTGCCGGGGCGACGAAGTAGCGGCTGACCACATGCGTCAAGTTTTCATCAGCAACCATCGTTCGGTGCTGGCGCTGGCACGCACCTATGCCCAGACTCGGATCACCGTGCGGCTGCTCC
>CAZEPA010000542.1:0-3344 GCA_964513955.1 uncultured Anaerolineae bacterium
ACAAAACAAGTACAAAGTACAAAGTACAAAGTGCAAAGTACAAAGCATAGGACGCCGTATGCGCTCTGCACTTTGCGCTCTGCACTTTGCGCTCTGCACTTTGCGCTCTGCACTTCTTTAGCGTTTCGGCAGATAGGCCAGCGGGTCTACCAGGCGGCCGAAGTCGCGCAGTTCAAAATGCAAGTGGGGCCCAGTGGAGTTGCCGGTGGAGCCGACAGCGCCGATGACCGCGCCTTTTTCCACCACATCGCCGGGTTTCACGTAATAGTTGCTGAGGTGTGCGTAGAGCGTTAGATAGTCATTATTGTGGTCAATCACCACGCGATAACCGTAGCCCTGCGAATTCCAGCCCGCCAGCACTACAACGCCGTTATCGGCTGCCTTCACTTCGGAGCCAATTGCCACGGCGAGATCAATGGCCCGATGCCGTGCGCGATTGTAACCTTGCGAGAGCCACCCTCCCGCCAGCGGCCAGGCAAATTTGCCGTCGCCATAAGGCCATACGCCTTGCCAATAATAGCCATCGGGTGTGACATGCGTGCCTTCTGGAGGATTGGCAGGATCGAACGGCAAGGCCGAGAGATCCCAGCGGGGCAAACTGCTCCGCGGCAGCGCAATCAGAGGCTGCTCCACGCCGTCACGCTGATAGACCAGCAGATGTTGACCTGACATCAGGATGTAGGGCGGCTGCGTGAGCGCGTTCCAGGTGATCTCGACGATGCTGTCGGCCCGAACGCCGTACAACGCCGCCACCTGATCAATCGTTTGGCCGGCCTTCACTTCGTGGCAAATCGTGTTGAGCGCGGGAATGGTGATGGTCTGCCCAGGGCGAAAATTGTATGGATCGGGTGCGTAGGGTGCGGTGGCGCAGGCCAGGCTCTCGATGTTGCGACCAAAGTCCACAGCCAGGCTCCACGGGGTGTCACGCAGTTGCACGACGTAGGTGAAAGTCCCCGTGGGTATGACAGACTGCTGCCCGGCGCTGGCGCGGTCAGTCGTCTTGTCAGGACTGGGCATAGGAGTGGCCCGGATGCTGCGCCAGCCATCACCCCAGGAACTGGGAGTCGGCGCAGCGACCGCCGCCCGCGCGGGACGCGCCGTCAGGAGACTGCCTAAGATGAAAACGAGCAGCCAAGCGAAGCAGAGTGAAAAAGTCAGCAGCAGCCAACGCGTCCGTTTCGACACCATAGCTGATTATAAACACAGTTCCACTGCGTTGTCAAGCACTCTGCATGAGAATCGCATGAAGGTTTTATGAAAAGACCACGTTTGCCGCGTCCTTTCATTCCAGGCGCGGCCGATCCCACCGCTTTCGGGGAGCAGGTGCGCCGCAGCCTGCAATTCCTGGTCAACCGGCCGCAGCCCGGCCAACCCTGGCGCGATGGCGCCAATCTGCCCTGGAACGATCCGATCTTCAGCGAACGCATGCTGGCCGAGCAGTTAGACCAGAGCCACGGCGCAGGCAGCCGTCGGCTGACGGAAATTGAGGGCCAGGTGGACGCGCTGTGGTCATGGCTCGACCTGGCGCCCGGCGCGCGTGTGCTGGACATCACCTGCGGGCCAGGGCTGTACGCGCAGCGCCTCGCCGCGCGCGGCTGCCAGGTAACCGGGATTGATTTCAGCCCGGCGGCGATTCGTTTTGCGCAGACGCAAGCGCAGGCAGCCAGGCTCGATATTGACTACCGTCTGGCAAACGTGGAAACCGCGTTGCCCGCGCTGGCCGGGCAAGGCTTCGATGCCGCGCTTTTTCTCTACGGTCAGTTCTCCGTCTTCCCACCGGCCGTCGGGTCCGCGTTACTGCAGCACACGGCCGCAGCCTTGGCCGCGGGCGGTCGCCTGGCGCTTGAGCTGCTGGCCTACGAGGCCATTGACAAGAAGCCGGCCACCTGGTGGTTCACCGGCCGCGGCGGCCTGTGGGGTGATTTCGAGCACCTGCACCTGGGCGAGCGTGAGTGGGACGCGGCGCAGGAGACAATCCTGGAGCGCTTCTACGTGATCAACCTGGAAACAGGCACGCTGCAAACGTACGGCCTCAGCGATCAAGCCTACCGCCCTGCGGTGCTGCGCGCGCAGTTGGAAGCGGCCGGCTTCGGTGACTTCGATTGCTTCCCTGCCTGGGCCGGCTTGCCGATCGCCGACGCCGCAGAGTGGGAAGTGACCATCGCGCATAAGCTCTGACGCCCTGGCCGAAATTGTGCGGGTCGTTGACCTGTCCGAACCGTGGTGCTCAGGTCTGGTGCAGGCTGCGCCGTGCGGCGGACGGCCCACATCGCCTGTCTGTCAGCCCCCGCACGCCAGCGCTTCCAGCGGGGTCAGGCCGAAGCCTTCGTACAACGATGGAAAGATGAACACCTCCGCCAGACTGTAAAGAGCTGGTTTATCCGCTTCATCCACCCAACCGGTAAAAACCACGCGCGCCTCGATGCCCAGGCTGACGGCCGCGGGGCGCGGGTCTGGCGCAAACGCGCTGTCCTGCGCAGGCAAACGTCCGGCAATGACCAGCATCACGTCGGGCGCCAACATCTGCTGCTGCACGGCCTGCGCAAAGGCCTCCAGCACGGCGCTGACGTTTTTGCGGGCATCGAAACCGCCCATGTAGAGCACAAAACGCGCGGGCAATTGATAGCGCGCCCGCACCGCGGCCAGGCGCGCCGGTTCGGTGACGCGCTGATAATGTGCGCCGGGCGCCAGGTAGGTCACGCGCACGCGCGCCTGCGGGATGCGTAGATGTTCAACGATGTCCCGCTGTGAGGCCAGCGAATCGGTGAGCACCAGGCGCGCCCGCTGCGCGCTGCGGCTGACCAGCCAGGTGTACGCGCGCTGCGGCAGACCGCCGCGGTACGCAGGCAGCAGAAGTGGAATGAGATCATGAATGGTGACCACGATCGGGCACGGCGCCCACAACGGCGCGGCCCAGTAGGGCACGTGGGCCAGGTCGGCGTGCCAGTGGCGACAAGCGCGGCTGAAGCCGATCTGTTCGAACCACAGCTTGCTGAGGTTGGCGCTGTGCAGCCAGGCCGGCGGCGGCGCGACGATGACCTCCCAGCCCGTCGGAACATCCGCGGCAGCCAAAGGCCGCGGCGTCACCAGCCCCCATGTGGTGGCTGGCGCCACCTGGGGCAGCTGCTGCGCCAACTGCTGCACATACTGTCCGCTGCCGGTCGTGTCTTGGCCCCAAAACCATCCATTCACCAGGACACGCGCACCCTCATCGGCCACGCGCGGACTCATGGCGCAGCCTCGCCGCCAGCACGCGCCACGGCCAGATCAATCCAGGCGGCGTTTGTCACGCGCAGCAGCTCAGCCGGCGTTAGCCGCAGCATGGTGCGATCATCGCCGCCGCC
>CAZEPA010000543.1:0-3339 GCA_964513955.1 uncultured Anaerolineae bacterium
AATCATGGCGACGGTGCCGATCTCATAGACCTGGCCTGGCAGCGGCTCTTCGATCGAGCCGTCCTTCATCGAAACCAGGCCGATCAGGCGATTGCCCTGCAGGGCATCCTCGATTAACTTGACCGAGCGCGGAATCCCCACCACCAGGGGAAGAACAGAAAACGGATAGGCCACCGTATTGCGCAGTGGCAGCATGGGGAGATCCCGCGGAATGCTGGCCACGCGATCGTTACTATCGTCCGGTTGCATAAAACTTGCCATGATCGTATCTCCTAAACTCAGAACTCTTTTCCAATCAGTAATGACTTAACCACGCACTATGCTTACTCGTCTCATCCTCAGTCCCAATTAGCCCCTGGTCTTGCGCAGGTCGGCCAACTGTTTGAACAGTTCCACTTCACGCGGGCTAAGATGGCGGGGCGTTGTCACCTGCACCTCGATGTACAAATCCCCGCGCTGATCCCCGCCCTTGATCATGGGCATGCCCTGCCCGCGCAGGCGAATTGTCTTGCCATTGGAAGTCTCAGCCGGAATGGTCAACGCCACCGGACCGGTCATCGTCGGCACCTGGACATCACCGCCCAGGATCGCCGTGTAGAGGTCAACCGGCGCCTTGGCATAAAGATCATCCCCACGGCGCTCGAACACCGGGTGTGATTTGACCTCGATCTTGAGGTAAAGGTCACCCGCACTGCCGCCGGCCGCACCGGCGCCGCCCACGCCGCTGACGCGTACGCGCGAGCCGGTCTGCACGCCTTTAGGAATTCTGACCTCGCCGCTGCTGCCATCCTCACGCTGCAGCAAACGCGTTGTGCCGTTGAAGGCTTCCTCCAGGGTAATCTCCAATGGCTGCTCAATGTCCTGACCGCGGCGTACGCGGCTCTGGCTGCGGCCCGCGCCCGCAAACGGATCGGCCGTGCGGCTGCGCCGTCCGACGCCGCCAAAGAGCGACTCGAAGAAATCGGAAAAACCTGCACCCCCACCCGCACCGCCGAACATGCGCTGCAGATCGTCCGCATTGATTTCTTGTGTATAAGCGCCGCCCTGGCCCGGTCTGCCCCATTGGGACCAATCAAAGCCGCCGGGCCGCCCCCCAGACTGCTGGTATTGCTGCCACTGCGCGCCAAACTGATCGTACTTCGCGCGCTTCTCAGGATCAGAAAGCACCTCATGCGCTTCGTTGATATCCTTGAAGCGTTCTTCGGCGCGCTTGTCGCCAGGGTTCATATCTGGGTGGTGCTGGCGCGCCAGTTTGCGATACGCTTTCTTGATCTCTTTCTCGGTGGCATTGCGTTCCACGCCCAAAATCTGATAATAATCTTTCGGTTGCATGGCGCACCTCCATCCCCTTGACTTATCTAGTTGCCTTACTGGCTGACCCGCACCCGCGCCGGCCGCAAAAGGGCATCCTTGTAACGATACCCCGTGCTGACAACGGCCACGACCGTGCCTGGCTCTACGCCGTCGGCGGCGGTCACGCTCACGGCTTCGTGTTCCGTGGGGTCAAATGGCCGCCCGGTTGCCTCAATGGGCGTCACTCCCTCCATCGCCAGGGTATGAACGAAATCCTTGAGCATCGTTTGCAGGGCGGTTGCAGAGCTGTCGCCGTGCTGCACAGCCCATTTCAGATGATCAGCAAACGGCAAGAAAGCGCGCAGCAGCCGCTGCTTCTCCTGCTCTGCCTCGTCAGCAAAGCGCCTCTGCCAACGCGCACGCAGCTCGCTCAGTTCCGCTTGCAGCGCCAGGAAGCGTTCCTGCCAGGGATCACTTGCCGCCCGCAGTTTGGCTTGCAGCGCCGCTTGTTCAGCCTGCGCCTGGCGTAGAGCCGCTTGCTGCTGTGCTGCCTCGGCTTGCGCCTTCTCAAGCGCCTGACGCAGTTCGCTGTTTTCTCGTTGCAGGGCGGTTATGACCGCTGGCGGAGCCGTCGGACTGAACAAAACCGGCGCTTCATGAGACGATGGCGGTGACATGGGTGTCACTTGGTCAATGAACCGATCTCCCACGGGCGGCTGGCCTTCCTCAACCTCAGGCTCAGCGACCGCGGGTCGCGGCGGCCAAACCTGCACACGTCGTGGTTCAGCAAACGATTGGCGACGATACGGATTATACTCGAACATCGTGTGGCCTCCTAGTTGCATTTACCCTGACCACTGTATACCCTTTGCATAAGAAAAACGTTGGAAAGCAGCGGGACAATAGGCAATGCTGAATGCTGAATGCTGAACGTGTGCACCTCCTCCACGGCAAACCCCGTCTTGCACTCCCCATCCCGATTCCTCATTCCTCTCGCCGCTTTGCACTATGTACTTTCTACTTTGTACTTCCTCATTCCTCTCGTGACTGACGCCGCGCCGAATCCGTCAATAAGTGAAGAAAATATCCACGGTAACGGTATTTGAGGAGAGGAGCAGGCACATGGAACGAGTCATTATTACGGGCGGCACGGGATTTATCGGTGCGCCGTTGGCGCGGCAGTTAGCGGCCAAATACGAGGTCGTAGTCCTGTCGCGTAACCCCGCGCGCGTGGGAAGTTTAGGCAACGGCGTGAAAGTGGTGGCCTGGGATGGGCGCACAGCCGAAGGGTGGGGCCAATTGGCTGACGGCGCGTTCGCGATCATCAACCTGGCCGGCGAGAACTTGAGCGCCGGTCGCTGGACGCCGGCGCGCAAGGCTGCGATCGTGGATAGTCGCCAACAGGCCGCACAGGCCGTCATTGCAGCGATCAGCCAGGCTGCGGTCAAGCCGACGGTGCTCGTGCAGGCGTCGGCGGTGGGTTATTACGGCCCACGCGGCGATGAAAAAATCAACGAGAACGAGAAGCCGGGCAGCACGTTTGACGCGACCACCTGTGTGGCGTGGGAAAAAGCGACCGACGCCGTGGAAGCCATGGGCGTGCGGCGCGTCATCATCCGCACAGGCGTGGTGATCGAGAAGAGCGGCGGCGCCCTGGCCCGCATGAGCCTGCCGTTCAAGCTGTTCGTGGGCGGGCCGGTGGGCAGCGGCAAGCAGTACTTCCCGTGGATTCACCTGACCGATGAGATCAACGCCATCCAGTTTTTGATGGAGAACAAGCAGCAGAAGGGTGTCTTCAACCTGGCCGCGCCGAATCCCGTGACGATGAAGGAGTTTGCCGTCGCGCTAGGCAAGGCCATGGGGCGTCCCTCCTTCATGCCGGTGCCAGGTTTTGCTTTGCAGATCTTGTTCGGCGAAATGGCGAGCATCCTCCTCAACGGCCAGCGTGTCATACCGAATCGCCTGCTGCAGCAGGGCTTCAAGTTCAAATACGGCACGGTGGATGCGGCCCTGTCTGAAATCTATCGGCCCTGAGAAGAGCGATGC
>CAZEPA010000544.1:0-3333 GCA_964513955.1 uncultured Anaerolineae bacterium
GGGCGCATTGACGCGCCCTGACCCTGGCGACAGATTTCCGTTACTTCTTTACCAGCGACAGGGCCACCGGCACAGAAGCATCAACCTTCTCTCCCTTGAGGAATTTGAGCGCAGCTTCGACGCCGAGGCGACCGATTTCTTTGGGCTGCTGCGCCACGGTGGCGGCCAGCGTACCGGCCTCAACCGCCTTCTTCGCGTCATCGGTGGCGTCGAAGCCCACGAAGACGATGCCGGTGCGCTTGGCGGCATTAGCGGCTTCGATCGCGCCCAGGATCATCTCGTCGTTGTGCGCAAACACGGCCGCAATCTCCGGCTGCGCCTGCAGGATGTTCTCGAAGACGCTCAAGCCCTTGGCCCGGTTGAAGTCGGCCGTCTGCTTGGCGACGATCTTGGCGTCCTTGCACGAGGCGGCCATGTAGTCGTTGAAGCCCTGGCCGCGGTCACGCGCGGCCGAGGAACCCGCGATGCCTTCCAATTCCACCACGTTGCCCTTGCCGCCGATGGTCTGGCATAGGAATTCCGCGGCCATCATGCCGCCGGCCACGTTATCGCTGGCGATGTGGCTCACGACCTGGCCGCCGCTGGCGCCGCGATCAATCGTGAAGACGGGGATGCCAGCCTTATTGGCCGCTTCGATGCTTGGCACAATCGCGTCCGCATCGGTCGGGTTGATGAGCAGCGCAGAGACCTTCTTCTGGATCAAGTCCTCGATCGCGGCTGCCTGCTTGCCGGCATCGTCCTGCGCATCCACGACGATCAGGGTGACGCCGGCCTTGTCGGCCGCAGCTTGTGCCCCGTCGCGCAGGTCCACGAAGAACGGGTTATTCAGCGTAGACAGCGCCAGGCCAAGCGTCAGCGCGGCGGGCGCTTTGGTGGCATCTGGTGACTTGGGGGCTTCCGTTGGTTGCGGCGCCGCGGTAGGCGCGGCCGTGCAGGCTTGCACCAACATCAAAACAACAAGCAACAAGCTGAACAGTCTGACATGCTTCATGATGGATTCTCCTTCAGATGTACGAAATAGTTCGAGAAGTCAGGTTTCTGCAAAAATCCGACTTCTCGTTGAACTACCGATTGGTTGGCCGGTTGATCAGCAAAGCCAGTGCAATGACCACGCCTTTCACCACCTGCTCCCACAAGGCGGGGATATTGAGCAAGTTCAAGCCATTGTTCAAGACGCCGATGATAAGGGTTCCGAGCAGCGTCCCTCCCAGGCCGCCGATGCCGCCGCTGAAGCTGGTTCCACCCAACACCACAGCGGCAATGGCGTCCAATTCAAAGCCTTGCCCGGCCGTTGGTTGGGCTGAGTCAAGGCGGGCCGTCAGGATCAGGCCAGCCAGAGCAGCGAGCATACCGGCCAGGCCATAGACGAGTGTTTCGTAGCGCTGCACCGAGATGCCGGTCAGGTGAGCGGCTGCTTTATTGGTGCCCAGGGCAAAGATGTACTCACCCACGCGCGTACGGGTGAGCAAGATGTACCCGGCCAGAAAGGTGAGGCCGGCGATGACGATCGGCATGGGAATGGGGCCGATGGCCCCGCGACCGATGAAACGAAAACCATCGGACAGCCCGGTGATGGGGCGCCCTTCGGTGTAGGTTAGCGCCAAACCGCGCACCAGCGTGAGGGAGCCTAGCGTGGCGATGAAGGCCGGGATGCGCAAGCGCGTGATGAGTAGGCCGTTGAACAGTCCCAACAGCAGTCCCAGACCCAGCGCCACAACCACGGCCAGAACGGGCGGCATGCCTTGCTGTAAGAAACCGGCGGTGATGACGCTGGTCAACGCAAGGACGGAACCGACCGAGAGATCAATGCCGCCGGTCAGGATGACCATGGTCATGCCAACGGCAATCGTCCCGGTGATGGCAGCCTGGCGCAAGATATTGACCAGGTTGCCCGTGGTCAAAAAACGATCGGAAAGCAGAGAAAGCGCCAGGCAAAGGATAAGAAACGACACCAGAATGCCGAAGCGCTGTAGGGTTTGTTTCAAAGCAGCCAGGCTCATACGCTCTTCTCCCTCACGTCCGCCCCCTGCCGGCAGGCGCCGCCTACCGACTCAGAAAACGACTCCTGAAACCAGGATGACATTGGCATAGGGGGTAAATTCACCGCTGCGCACAATGGCCCTGGCGCTGGCTGATCGGCGCTTGAATTCGTCGTGCGGCACTTGTTCGATCACGACGCCGCCCAGCCGGCCTTGCAGCGCGTCCCAGAGCTGGGGGCTGACCTGCGCCAGTTCGGCAGCGACAATCGCCCGTTCGATGTGCAGTTCACTCAGAATGGCGTCTACTACATCGAGAAATGCCGGCACGCCTGGGCGCAGGGCAAGGTCAATCCGCCAGGCGCCTGTTGGCGCCGGCAGCCCGGCATCAGCCACTACCAGGGTGTCCAGGTGCCCCATCTGCGCAATGGCCGTGCTCACATGGGAGTTCAACAAGCCAGTTTTTTTCATGCACACTCCTTTCCACCGCATCCCGACGCTTCGAAGTCAGGCTTCTCACAAGCGCCTAAACTGGCGCCGCAGCCGTGCTGGCGCGCAGCACCAATGAGGTTGGACAGACATGAACCTGCGCAGGGCGCTGCCTGTCCTTGACGCGCGCCAGCAGCAGCTCCGTGGCCACCGTGCCCAGCGCGCGTTGATCCTGCGCCACCGTAGTTAGCCGGGGATTTGTGTACGATGCCAGGGGAATATCGTCGAAGCCAACGACAGAGATTTCGTCGGGCACACGCCAGCCACGTTCCACGAGCGCGCTGAGCGCGCCAACGGCCATCAAGTCGTTGCAGGCGAAGATTGCGGTTGGCGGTGCGGTCAGATCAAGCAGGCGCTGCGCCGCGGCAAAACCGCTGGCAAAGTCAAAGTGGCCGCGTATGACCAGGTCTTCATCCAGGGCGATGCCCGCGTCGGTCAGGGCCTGGCGATACCCGGTGACGCGACTGGCGCTGGGGCTGACGTGCGACGGCCCGGTAATGCAGGCGATGCGGCGGTGGCCCAGCGCCAGCAGATGCCGGACGGCCTGCAAGCCGCCGCCGAGGTTGTCTGATAGCACTTTGTCAACGGTTGTTGTTGAGTTCGGCAGATCGCGGTCAATCAAAACCAGGGGCATCCCGCTGTCGAGTAAAGGCGCCAGCAGATCAGCGCTGGAATTGGCGGCCACCAGGACCGCACCATCCACGCGTTGTTCGAGCAGGACATTGATGTAGAACTTCTCTTTGGCCGCATCGCCATCGGAGTTACACAGGATGACGCTAAGACCCTGCTCGAAGCTGGCGTCTTCGATAGCACGCGCCACCGCGGCGAAAAAGGGGTTGGTGTTGTCCGGGACGACCAGGCCAATCGT
>CAZEPA010000545.1:0-3303 GCA_964513955.1 uncultured Anaerolineae bacterium
CGGTCGCGCTGGCCATCAAGCTGCCTGGCGGCCCCGTCGTCCAAGCCATTGTCATGGTTGTCTTGCAGCTGATTGGCCTGGTCGCAGGTCTTAGCGTGGTTGGGCGCTCGCTGCGGCTGGCCGCGCAGGGTGGTTCCACCCGCATGCCGGCATTTTCGGATACCATCGCTCCCCCGGCGGTGCGCGTCTGACATGACACCGGGACTGGGTCGCCGCAAGTTGCCAGTCCCGGTTTTAGTTTGTTTTCGGAGGAGTCTCTATGCCCACTCTCCCCTTTCCGTTGCCAACGGTTGACCAAGCCGTTTTTCTCGGCATTGCAGCTTTCATCGTCGCGGCAGCCTTGCTCACCGTCCTGCTGCGCAACCTGTTTCATGCATCACTCTGCCTGACGGCCGCTTTTTTTGGCGTGGCCGGCGTCTACATCCTATTGCAGGCTGAATTCCTGGCTGTCACCCAGGTGCTGGTCTACATCGGCGCCATTGCCACGCTGATCGTCTTCGCCATCATGCTGAGTCGCGGCATCACGAGCCAGGCTGGGCGCCTCAATGCACAGTGGTCAGCGGTCGCCCTGGGCGCCGTCTTTCTTTTCGTGTTTCTAAATTCCATCCTGCGCGGCATCAACTGGCCCACGACGGCCGAGGTCGTGCCGACCGACGCCATTGCCCGGCTAGGCGCAGATTTCGTCGGCAGCTACCTGGTGCCTTTTGAAGTGGTTTCGGTCTTGCTGCTGGTCGCGCTCATCGGTTCGATTATGATCGCCCGCGAACGGGCCTAGGCGAGAAAGCGAGAGATTCTCATGATCCCACTTTCCTGGTATCTCACCCTGGCGGCCGCTCTCTTCGTCATCGGTCTCTTTGGCGCCCTGGCCCGCCGTAATGCGGTGGGCGTGCTGATGGGCGTTGAGTTGATCCTGAACGCCGTCAATATCAACTTAATCGCCTTCTGGCGCTATGGCAATCCGATGCAGCTGACCGGCCAGCTCTTTTCTATTTTTGTCATCGCGGTCGCCGCGGCGGAGGCCGCCGTCGGCCTGGCGTTGATCATTGCCATCTATCGCATTCGGGGCACCGTAAACCTCGACGAACTCGATACGCTCAAAGGCTAAAGCAAGCAACCTGTTCATCAGACCGACGCTGGCGTTCGGCATCCCCAAACGGCGACAATCATCATGGCACGTACACAGAGTAAACGCCCAACCCAACCCCTGACCGCCGCTGACCTTGAACAAGGGTACCAGCGAGCTGTCGAATACCTGAACAAAGGCGGCTATGGCAACGCGGGCAAGCTGTTTCGCCAGATCGAGGCCGCGCACCCTGGCTACCAAGATGCCGCCGCCCTCATTCGCATCTGCGACGAGGGCAAACGTGCACAGAACTTCGTCCAGTGGACCGCGGCCAGCTTCACCATCGTCGTCTTCTGTGTGCTTTGGTTCGTTTGGCGTCAGACCGATTTCTGGACACTCGTCATCTGCGGCATCGCCTTGATCGTCTCGATTGGCCTGGCGCAGCAGATCTATGCCCGCTTCCTGGCGCCCCGACCGGAACAGAATCAATAAATGAGTTGCTATTTTATGTCAATTCATAGTAAACCAATGCGTTTGGCTTTGACCATCGCCAACTCCCGGTTCACCCCCGCCTCAACTAACGGAAGTCGAGGTTACTCATGCTCAATCTCTCGTGGCTGATTCCCGTCTTTCCGCTGCTGGCATTTGCCATCATTGTCCTGGTCACCAATCAGGATGAGACGCGCGCGACCGCGAGCCTCAAGAAGCTCAGTTCCACCATCGCCATTGGCGCCATGGCGGTAGCTTGGCTCTTCTCGCTCATCGTTGTCGTCATCCCGACGCTGGCAAACTACCTCGCGTATTCTGAGACGCCAGGGCAGTTCCCGTTGCTCGAGATCCCAACCGGCCAGGCCAGTTTCCCATACTTCGGGGTTGCCGTAGACCCGCTGACAGCCGTCATGCTCTTTATGGTGCCTTTTGTCTGCCTCATGATTTTCATCTATGCCCGCGGATACATGACTTGGCCGCACCATCTTGATCCCAGCCAGGCCTACACGACGCAGGATGCTGTCTCGAAAGAGCTTGACCCGCGCTACAGCCGCTTCTTTGCCTACATCTCGCTCTTTGCCGCCGGCATGTTGGGCCTGGTGGTCGCCAACAATCTCTTCATGCTCTTCGTCTTTTGGGAGTTGATGGGGTTGTGTTCCTACCTATTGATCTCGTTCTGGTTCGAGAAGAAGTATTGGAACCCCAACCAGATCACGCCCAAAGGCGCCGGCCTCAAGGCCTTCCTCACGACGCGTGTCGGCGATACCATCATGTTCAGCGGCATGGCCTTGCTCTTTGTCCATGCAGGCACGCTCAACTTCGATGAAATCTTCCGCACGCCCGTCATCACCCACCTGGCTGAAACTATGGTGCCGGGCCTGGGCATCTCCTGGGCTGCCCTCACGGCCTTCCTCATTTTCTGGGGCGCGATGGGCAAAAGCTCGCAGTTCCCGCTGCATGTCTGGCTGCCAGACGCCATGGAAGGCCCGACGCCCGTCAGCGCCTTGATCCATGCGGCCACAATGGTGTCCGCCGGCGTCTACTTGATCATCCGCATGTTCCCGCTTTTCCATGCGGCGGCCGAAGGCGCGCCCTGGGTGCTCAATTTCGTGGCCGCGGTTGGCGCATTCACAGCCATCTTCGCCGCCACCATCGCCGTGGCCCAAAACGACGTCAAAAAGGTGCTGGCCTACTCAACCATCAGCCAGCTCGGCTACATGTTTGCCGCGCTGGGCATTGGCGCGTATGTCGCGGCGACTTTTCACCTGCTGACGCATGCCTTCTTCAAGGCCCTCTTGTTCCTCGGCTCCGGCGCGGTGATCCATTCGGTAGAACACGGAGAGCATCACGTGCATGAGGCGCACGCCGGACAAGACAGTCACGCGCCGGCGCACGACAGCCACGCTGCCGATGACCACGGCCACGACGCGCATGCGGACGGCCCACCCTTCGATCCGCAGGACATGCTCAACATGGGCGGCTTGTGGAAGCGCATCCCACGCGTCGGTTGGACCTTCCTGATCGGCGGCCTGGCCTTGAGCGGATTCCCGATCATTACCGCGGGCTTCTGGAGCAAGGACGAAATCCTAGCCAACGCCTTCGAACTGAACTCCCTGGTCTTTTGGACCCTCGCGGCCTCGGCTTTGCTGACTGCCTTCTACACCGGGCGTCAAATCTGCTTAACCTTTTTCGGTCAGCCGCGCAGCGAAGCAGCCGCGCACGCCAGTCTGCCCACCAAGCTGGATAAAACC
>CAZEPA010000546.1:0-3295 GCA_964513955.1 uncultured Anaerolineae bacterium
GCACCAGGTAGTATTCCGGCTCACCGCCGGCGCCGGCCAGCTCGGTGCCATGGCCGGCGAAGTAGACCAGCAGGCGGTCGCTCGGTCCCAGGTTCAGCCCGGGCAGGGTGACGGTGAACAGCTCCAGCAGGCGGCTGCGCGTCACGTCCTCGGTCAGCGGCGGCAGCACGGTGAACTGCTGCTGCTTTTCCAGGACCTCCTGGATGCCGCGCGCGTCGTTGCCGGGCGTCTTCAGCCGCGGGATGGGCGCGGCATAGTCATTGATGCCGATCACCACGGCCAGGCTGCGCGCAAACCCGGCAGCCTGGTCCAGCCCGGCGGCGGATTCATCTACCAGGCCGATGTTTCGTGTGTTTTCTGTCATCGCAGCAACCTCAGTGGTCGGGTTTCGACCACGTTCGGATGTCCAGGCTCGAAGAAGTGAGATGCTCGCCGGGAGCAGCCGCCGGGCGCAGCAGACTGCCTATGCTCCGGCCGCGTGGCATCGTTCACCGCGGTAGCCAGCTGCGCGATGCCGCCGCCGTAGGCGGCAATGTCGATGAGGATGGCGAGGGAGTGGGTGAAGGTGGTCATGGGCTGTGTCATTTCCGCCGTAGAGGTCTCAAGCACCGGTGTAGGCGAAAGCCGCCCAATAAAACGGATGCGAGAAGTCTGTGTTTGCGGCGCTTTCGTCGGCAAGGGCGTTACCAAAGCGCCTGCCGGTGATTCCTGTGCCGGCCAATATGTCCTCTTGATTGAGATGCGGATGAATGTACTTCTCCTTCTCCCCATCATCGATACGCCGCATCCACTGCTGCGCTTGCCGCAACGCCTCCGCAGGCTGCATCTGCTGGTTACGCCAGTTGTCGAAAAAGCGGACTATCAGCATCATGGTGCTGAGGTCGGCCACCGACCACAGTGAGGCCACAACCCCGGCCACACCCGCCTGCAGGAACCCAGCCGGCAGGCCAACGACCTCATCAGGCCGCTGCAGGTCCGATGGCATGCCCGTTTCGCATGCGGAGAGCACGGCCAAACGCGCCCCAGGGAGGTGTTCTTCGAGAAAATGCCCCACTGTGAGGACATTGTCTTCAGCCATCACCATGCCGCTGCTGAGAGGTGTCACGAAATTGGCATAACCATGACAGGCAAAGTGATAGACGGTAGCGTTTGGCAGCGCTGCCAGCGTCTCGGTAAACGTCGCCTCCTCATGCTGCAACATGCGTGCGGTTGGAAACGCGCGCCTTACCGCGGCGACCTCCAGCGATGCATACGGTAGCGGGAGGGCGCTGACCGGTCTCGGCTCAGCCACCGCGAGCAGCGAGTCAGACACGACGCGTTCAGCGACGGAGCGCGCGGCAGCGAGAGACCCGGCGCTGGGCGCATAGCTGAAGCAGACGCTGTCCAGGGCATAACGACGGCCGTCGGGCGCGTCCGGGGCATCTGTCCAGGCGGCGTGGAGCGGCAGCGATCCCAGCAAACCGCTGGGGATCAACATCGCGCTCGGAACGCTGCCGGCGTCTCCGGCCGCCCGTGCGAGCGACGCCACAATCGGCCCCATGGCAGCGTCCCACAGCCAGCGCGTGGTCTTGTCCAGAGCATCGAGCCAGGACTGCCAATCGTAGTGTCTCTCCTGGTAGGCCTTCATGAACTCGGTCCAGTGCTCGATGACGGTATCGCCGGTCAGATTGTCCAGCCACACCGGCTCGACATTGCCCTGACGAACGATGAGCGCAAGGCCGCCGGCGGAGGTGGCACAGAGATAGACCAGCGGCGCATCTGCGCGTGCGGTTGCGGCAATCATGTCGAAAGTCGGCGGCTTGAAGAAATCCTCCCAGCCGGGGATCTGTTGGATGGCGGCAATTGCCTTGTCCATCTGAGTTCTGATCGCTTCAAGATTGACTGCCTTGCTGTATGCCACTGCATCCTTATCTGCCCAATTCGTCTCCATGAGGGTATCCATTACTCCCATTGTGCTCCGTTGGAGCAAGACAAGATATTTGAAGTCATCCCATTCCTGCTCGTGTCCCTGCTCCTTGAGGCGGTCGACGCGTTCTGTCTCAAGGGCTTCGGCCAGCAGGCGTGCGCGACCGCGCTCCATGGTGACGACAGAATTCTGGAAATCGCCAACCTTTGCATAGACGTAGGCCGCATCCGAAAATGGAATCATCTGCTCTGTTAGCTCCACTTCTTTGTTATCTCGGCTCAGGGAGCTTGTGAACAAGAGGCCTTCGGCCTCCATCGCCAACTCATAGAATCGGAGCGCCGCGGCCCAGTCTTGATCTAGGAACAAAAACGAAGCGATCAGTGCTGTGGCCTTTCGTACATCTTGGGGGTGGGTAGAAGGTTGGAATATCGTCAGCGCTTGCTCGAAATGAAAGATCGCCTTTTGGCGAGCAACAGGATTATCGAACCGACTGAGCGCAGCGTATTGAACTCCAAGGTTGTTGTGGATGCCAGCCCACTGTTCGGGGAATTCGTTACGAGTGAAGACCGTCAGGGCCTGCTCGAGATGATATATCGAGCGCTGTGCCATTTCCTTTGTGGCGCCTGATTGCGCTGGCGATGCAGGTATTGCCACGGCCATGCCCATCTGAAGACCTGCCCATTGGACAGGAAAATCCTGGCGAGTGAATACTTGCATGGCAAGTTCGCCGTGGTAGCGCGCCTGCGCCTCTCTCTTTTCCAGTTCTTCATGAGCACGCGCTGCCTCACCGCTATTTGTTTCTCCCAAGCCGGACGCTATAAGCCTCGCCGCTTCAAGACCAATCATGCTCACATAGGTTTCCGCAAGCATGGCGTGCGTGGTTGCCCACTGCACAGGCTGCTTCTCTCGGGTACGAATTCGCAGTGCAAGCTCATAATGGTGCACAGCCGATGCAGCATTCTCTGTTCTCTCACCTCGTACGCGGGAGCGGTAGATGTTACCCAAATTATGATGCGTCCGCGCCCAGACTTCGGGGGAAGATTCTTCTGACAGTCCCTTCAGTGCTTGCTCTGAGTGGAGGAGAGCAAGTTCCTGGTTTTCGATCCGATCACCCCGTAGTCGGTTCCGATAGCAGGCTCCCAGGTTAGCTTGCAGGATGGCCCAATTGTCCGGATCAGCCTCTTGTGTCGAGACTTCGCAGGCCTGTTGGGCATACTGAATGGCCGTTTCGATGTTTTCGCCCCGTTCGCCCTGCGTACGGTGAAAGAAAGCAGTCCCTAGATTCATCATGACCGACGCCCACATCTTCGGGTGCGTGTCCTTGGAAAAGACACGTAGCGCTTGCCGGAAATGCTCAATAGCCCTTTCGGTTAGGCCACCGTCTTGCTG
>CAZEPA010000547.1:0-3292 GCA_964513955.1 uncultured Anaerolineae bacterium
CACGTCTTCCCAGATGGCCGATACGGGCGCCGCGCCGGCCGTGGCCTGCCGGGCCAGCATGGAATTGAACACGGCCCGCTCGACGCTGCCACGGGGCAGCCCCAACCGCTCATCCCAGCGCCAGCGCCCGGCCTGGTCGAAGGTGCGCACGAGCACGCCGCCAAAATCGAAAAGGACTGCCTGAAAGGTCATGCGTTCTCTCCACTCGCCGCCGCTGACGGCTGTGCGTCGCCTGCTGGCGCCGGCGTGAAGCAGACATCTGCCAGGCGCCGCATGGCTAATTCGACGTACGCGGCGTTGGTTTCATAGCCCACGAAATGGCGTCCACTCTTGCGCGCGGCAATGGCCGTTTGGCCGCTGCCCATGAACGGATCAAGCACCACCTCATCGGCCAGGGTGTAGAGCTGAATGAGCCGGCGCGGCAGTTCCAGCGGGAACGGCGCCGGATGGCCGATCTTGCTCGCGGCCTCCGCGGCGAACGTCCAAACGCTCTTGGTATACTCCAGGAACTCATCGCGCGTGATCGTGTTTTGCCGGCCGGGGTTGTGGCGGGCGTAAGTGTCTTTGGAGAAAACCAGGATATACTCATGCGCGTCGCGCAGCGTGGGGTTCGTGGCCGACATCCAGCTGCCCCACGCCGTGGACGGGCTGCCGCCCGCGGCTTTGTTCCAGATGATTTCGCCGCGCATCAGAAAGCCAAGATCGAGCATGGATTCCAGGATGAAGGCGTGCAGCGGGATGTAGGGCTTGCGTCCCAGGTTGGCAACATTGATGCAGGCGCGGCCGCCAGGCACCAGCACGCGCTTGACTTCGCGCCAGGCGCGCGTCAGAAAGGCCAGGTACTCTGGTAGGGAAAGATCATCATCGTACTGCTTGCCCACGTTGTACGGCGGCGAAGTGACCATCAGGTGCACACTGGCATCCGGCAGGTCATCCATGGCCTCGCAGCTCTTGCAGAGAATCGCATCGAGCGCGGACGCCGGCAGCGAGTTTTCAGCGTAGGGCGCGGCGTCCTGCCCGTCCAGCAGCGGCAGCTCGTCATACAGCCGGCTGGCATAAAACGACGTGGCATCATGGTTGACACGCCCTGGCGAGCCGAAGCTGCTGGTGGTCGTGCCGGGTTTGCGGCGTGATGGCGGCAACCGTCGTGTTTCCTTTCTCGTTGGTGCGCCTTCGTGTTTAGGCGCTTGTCAGAAATCTCGATTCATGGTATGGTGCAGTCATTACCGCCCGTACACAAGAATCTGACCCTATCCGCCCACACAGGAGAGTCTGACTCATGCCAGTTTCACGCTTGACTGCGGTCATCTTGTATGTCACTCAGGTCGCGGCCAGCGCAGCGTTCTACCGCGACTCCCTGGGCGCAGCGCCCCTGTTCGACTATGGCGATGCCGATGCCTTCCTGGCCCTACGTCTGGGGGATGTCGAGATTCATTTGCACGCCGCGCCCGCGCCCCATGACCCTCTTGCATCCACCTGGCCGGCGGGGGCGGCCGGCGGCGTGGGGATTGCTCTGCACATCCACGCCACTGACCTGGCGCGGCGCGGTCAGCTCATCCAGCGCGCCGGCGGCCGCGTCCTCCAGGAAGCCAGCCTCCAGCCCTGGGGAACCATCGAGATGGTTGCCGCTGACCCGGATGGCTATCGCTTCCTGCTGTGGGAAGGCCAGAAGGGCCTGGACATTCAGACCTGGTGAAATGGTTCTGATGTCAATTGGATGCGGTCAGTTCTTCCAGCTTGTGCGAGACCAGGCGCATCAGTTCGCCCACCGTGCGGCGGTCGAACGCAAAGCGGATGTTCGCGGCATGGAAGAGGGCCGGCAAAGGACGCGTGTCGCCCAGGGCCAGCGCGGCTCGATAATCCGCCACCGCCTGCGCCTGGTTGTGCAGCGCGTTGCGCCACACCTGCATCGCGCCCACCTCGGCCAGGCCGTATTCCACGTAGTAGAATGGCACGCCAAAGATGTGCCCCTTGCGATGCCAACCCGTTTCTTTCTGCGTCTGCAGACCGCTGTAATCAACCCCTGGCATGAAGCGATCCCACAGCTCGCTCCACTTCGCGTCCAAGTCCGCGGCGGCAACGTTCTCCGGCGCTTCGGTGTAGACCCAGTGCTGAAAACGATCCACGACAGCCATGTAGGGCAAGAAGGTGACGAGTTCGCGCAGCTTTTCGGCGTAGGCCCGCTGCGCGTCAGCCTCTGCGTAGAAGCCGCCCCGGCTCTGAGACAAATACGGCACGGCCAGCAGTTCCATCCCCATGGAAGCGACCTCGCAAAACTCCATCGGGCCGTTCAGGTTCCAATACAATGGCTGGCGCGCCGATTCCATGAAGTGAAACGCGTGGCCGCCCTCGTGCAGCAGCGTCTGGATGTCGTCATGCGTGCCCACGGCGTTCATGAAGATGTAAGCGCGGCCGCTGACCGGAAAACTGGCGCAATAGCCGCCAGGCGCCTTGTTCAACCGCGAGGGTAGATCCAAAAAGCCGTCGCGCAGCGCGGCAAAGTGCTTGCCCAGCGCAGGGTCCACCTGGTTGAACATGCGCTGCACGCCATCTTCCAGTTCGGCGGCGTTGCTAAACGGCCGCAGCGGCTCACCCGCGGTATCCACCTCGGTGTCCCACGGCCGGACAGCCGGCTGCCCCAGTTGGGCGGCCGTACGTGCGTAGATCGCGGTGGCTAATGGCACCACCTCATGTTCAATGGCATCGTGAAACGTAAAGCAGTCCTGCGGCGTGTAGTCAAAGCGTCCGAGGGCCTGCCACATATAGTCCCGAAACGTGGAGAATCCGGCGTTGCGCGCCATCTGGCGACGCTTGGGCAGCATAGTCAGGTAAAGCTCGTTCAGCCGCGCGCGATCGGCCAGGAAACGATCCATCAGCAGTCGCCAGGCGCGCTCTCGCTCGCCGCTGTCCTGGCTGCGCAGGTGTAGGCCGGCCTGCGGCAGGGTTTCGGTTTGCCCTTCCCACTCGATGGCCATCGCGCCTACAGCCTTGTCATACTCATTGCTGAGCTTGGTCAGTTCTGTCTCCAGGGGGATGTTTTCATCGCGGAAAATGCTGGCCTCGGTGCGAAAGCGCTTCAGCAGGATCTCGGTGTCCGCGCTGGGGACAAAATCGGTCAAGGCGAGAAATTTCTGCTTCAAGGCCTGGCCCGCCGTGGAGGATTTGGGCATGATTTCCTCGGCCAGGCGGTTGAAGCGCGCCTCGGCCGCGGCGTCGGCCGTGTTTTCAGACACCGCGCGGTAAATTTGGCCGGCGGCTTCATGGATGGCGGCCGTGAGGTCGCTCCACTCTT
>CAZEPA010000548.1:0-3288 GCA_964513955.1 uncultured Anaerolineae bacterium
GGGCCGGCGCCGGCGCAGGCGCGGCCGTCTGACCGTTGCCGAGCTGCGCTTTGGCGGCCGCCATCAGCGTACGCACCTGCGGTCGCGTCAATGGCCCGCGCAAATAGGAGAGCGCCCAACGCGTCTGAAAGACTTGCGGATGGCCCTCATGCACATTGTGCAGTAAAAAAACCCGGTTGGTCAGTGAGGAGATGGTCTTGTCCAACCAAGCGCGATCCAAACCCGCGGCCGCGCCGGCCAGCGCACCTTCGAGGCCGTCGAGCAGGCGATCTTTGTCGCGCTGCGCTTGCAGTTTGCCCACAAACCAGGTGCCCGCATTGCTCAAGCCCTTGTAATCGAGGTCAATCGGGTTCTGCGTGGCGAGTACGATGCCTACGCCATACGCCCGCGCCTGCTTGAGCAGGGTGAGCAGCGGGCGCTTGCTGGGCGGCTCCGCCACAGGCGGGAAGTAGCCGAAAATCTCATCCATGTAGATCAGCGCACGCAGACTGGTGGTGCCGGGTTGATTGCGCGTCCAAGTCAAGATCTGCCCCAGCAGCAAGGTGACGAAGAACATGCGCTCGGTATCGTTGAGGTGCGCCAGGTAGAAGATGGAATGGCGCGGCTTTCCATCAGGGCTGTACAGCAGTTGGCCCACATCCAACGGCTGACCAGTGAGCCACATCTGAAACGAGGGCGCGGCCATCAGCCCGTTGAAAGCCATCGCCAAGTTGAAACGATCCTTCTGCGGGTAGAAGGTGTCTACATCGGCGACGCCCAGGGTGCGCACAGGCGGATTCTGGATGGCTGCAATGAGCATCGCCAGGTCCAGGCTTTGACCTTGACGCCAGAAATGCTCAAAAATCGTAGAGAGCAGGATGTGATCGCGGCTGCGCACCGGATCCGTGTTGCCTCGCACCAGGCCGAGCAGCGCGGAGACTGTGCCGCTGATCTGTTCGCGCACCTCTTCAGCCTGCTCCTCCCAATTCACATGCGGGGCTTCCAGGCTGTGCAGGATGCTCACCGGCAGGCCGGCATCGCTGCCTGGCGTGTAGATGAGGAACTGCGCGCTCTCTTGCAGCAGGCGAATGCGTTCCGGCGTCTGTCCCCAGGCGGCCAAGCCATCCCGCCACGTCTGGGCCGTGGCCGCGGCAAATTCATCATCCGTCTGGTCACGGCGGCGGGCGTCATCCAGGTTTACCCAGTTGCGAAAGTCAGCGGGCCGTAGATCAGGGAAGGTGAGGAGGAGATTGGTGATGTCTCCTTTGAGGTCAATCGCAATGGCAGGCACCCGATCAATGGCCGCCTCCTCCAAAAGGTCAATACAGAGGCCCGTTTTGCCGCTGCCGGTCATGCCGACGCAAATGGCGTGCGTGGTCAAATCACGCGCATCGTACATGACGGGGCGATCTTCGGTTTGACCAGTCTTCAGATCGTAGGGCTTGCCCAGGTAGAAGAAGCCGAGACGTTCGATGTTTTCCATGCGGGCGATTTTACCGCAAAAAATGGCGGCGCGCAAGAACGTTTGTGCTGAGTGAAGGTTATGAAGGCATTGCATTGGCACGCCCACGTGCGGCGTGGAGTTCGCACGTGGGCATGAAAAAAGACCAGGTTTCACGCGTGAAACCTGGTCCCGATAGTGTCTTCAGCGCGAAGTGCTAGCGAAACTGCACGATCAACCACAAAATGGCGACACTGATGACCACACGCCAGCCCAACTGAAACCACAGTTGGCTCAAAGGGCTGGGGGCAGTGTTCGCAATCGCGTGTTCGGTCGTTGGTTGATTCACGATATCGGCTCCTCTCTTCGGTTCAGCATGGGCGACGGTGCATCAAGCATAGCCGCATCGGCTTACGTTACAGATAACGATCTCAAGCAACGCTGCCAGGGCCAGGCCATAGGGTTTGTCGTGAATCAGAACGAACCGCGCAAGAGATCGGTTACATCTCGGAACAGCTTGGGCTACCACGGACATAGACAGGATTGGCAGATCTTTGGCTCTTCATGCCGCTTGTTTTGCACGCCACGGGGAGAAAATCCTGTTCCTCCTGTCCCAGTTCGCCCACAGGATCAGCCGTTATGTTTTATGTGCGAGAAGTCAACCCTGGTTTGGGATGAACTTAACGATCGTGACGCCATCTCCGCCTTCGTTTGATTCGCCGCTGTGCGACTCTTTGACGAGCGGATGGCGCCGCAGTTCATCACGCACGAGGCGGCGCAGGACGCCGGTGCCTTTGCCGTGAATGATGCGCGCCCAGGGAAGGCCAGCCAAGAAGGCATCGTCCAGGTATTTTTCCAGCACAGGCAGCACTTCCTCGGCGCGCTGTCCGCGCAGGTCGAGCTCGAGGCCGGGCGATAGCGGCAGCCTGCCGCCGCCTGGACGGGAGCCGCTGGCCGACGCCGTCAAACTGGCGGCCTTGACGCGCAGTTCAAGGCTGCGCGCCGGCACGTTCATACGGAAGGAGCCAATCATGATTTGGGCGTCGCTGCCTTCCAGCGCGACAACCTCGCCGCTGGCCTGCAGGCTCGATACCCACACGCGATCTCCCACGCCAATGGGGCCGTCTAGCGCGACGCTCGGCGCCTTCTCAACCACCTCGTCTGGGACAGCTCGCTGCTCTTGCAGCCGCGTGAGGAGGACCGATTCGGCCTGGGACAAGAAAGCGCGATGCGTTGAATCGGCCGCGCCTGGCGCGCCCAGCGCGGCCATCTGCTGGCGCAGCTGCGCCAGTTCCTGACGCAGAACCTCAAGCTCCCCCTGCGCCTGTGCACGCGCCTGGTTGATCACTTCACGCCGCGCTTCTTCGATGCGCGCCATTTGGTAGCGCAGGTCCGCTTCGAGCACCTGCACCTGGCGCGCGCGAATCTCAGCCTCGCTTTGCGCTCTCAAGGTCGCATCTTTGGCCGTCTTGATTTCGGTCAGCAGCACTTCGGATTCCAACGACTCCGGCCGCACCAGGGCTTCGGCTCTGGCGACGATCGGCTCGGGCAGGCCCAGGCGCCGCGCAATCGCCAGTGCGTTGGAGCGGCCAGGCAGGCCGATGCTCAGTTCGTAGGTGGGCGACAGGGTTTCCACGTCGAACTCGACGCTGGCGTTCTTGATGCCGGGGGTAGCCTGCGCAAACACCTTCAACTCCGAGTAGTGCGTGGTCGCGAAGGTCGTCACGCCGCGGTCGAGCAGAAAGCTCAGCAGCGAACGCGCCAGGGCCGAGCCTTCTTCAGGGTCGGTGCCCGCGCCCAGTTCGTCCAGCAACACCAGGCAGCGGTTGTCAGCCTCTTCCAGGATGTCAATGATGTTCGTGAGGTGC
>CAZEPA010000549.1:0-3283 GCA_964513955.1 uncultured Anaerolineae bacterium
GGCCGCGGTCCTGGCCGACTTCAGCGCCGCGCCGAACGGCAACGCCATCCGCGTGGCGTGGGAAACGGTCAGCGAGCTGGGTAACATCGGCTTCAACCTGTGGCGCGGCGAGTCGCCGACTGCGCCGGACACGCAGCTCAACGCCAGCCTGATTCCGTCGCAGGGGCCGGGCAGCAGCCAGGGCTTCGTCTACACTTTCGACGACGCCAACGTGGTCAGCGGCATGACCTACTACTACTGGGTGGAGGATGTGGATATCTACGGCGCGGCGACGCGCCATGGCCCGGTCAGCGCGACCTTCAACGCGCCGACGGCCGTGCGTCTGTTGGACGCGGGCGCGGTCACGAGCCTGCCGTTTGCCCTGCCGATCGTCGGCGCCGGGCTGCTGGCCCTGGCCGGATTGGCCGCGCGCCGCCGGCGCGGCTAAGCGCAGGCAATCGAGGAACGTTTGAAAAGCCAGGTTTCCGTAAGGAATCTGGCTTTTTTGCGCCGTGCCCCCGGCGCGAGATTTTCCCCCGACTTTGCGTTAAGGCCCACAGAAAGTTTTTTGGCGCGCGGTCTTGAATGCAGGGCCTTTGTTCGATTGGGTTGGACATGCTACAATACGCAAAGGAGATGATGTGGCCAAAACCGCTGATATTGGCAGCAAGCGACTGATCAGCTTGGCGCCAGAGAGGTGGGTTCGTTGGTTGACGAATGACCCCACGGTTGAGGTGTTAGACTTTCCTACGGGCGAATTCCAGTGGGTTGGTCGGGCGACGGATGTGCTGATCAAAGCCCGGTCGCCGCGTCATGGCACATTCCTCATCGTCAACGAGATGCAGTTTCGACCGGATGAGCGTATGCCGCGCCGGATACGGGTCTATGCAGCGTTGGCAGAAGAACGGTACGCGTTGAACGTGTATCCTGTGGTGGTCAATATCCTGCCGTTGGGGCCGAGCGAGGGATTGGCGAGCAGCTATCACTCAGAATTCATGGGGTTGATAGCCCACCAGGATTATCGAGTCATTAACTTGTGGGAGGTAGAGGCGGCAGAGGTGCTGGCGCGGAACTGGACGACCTTGCTCCCGTTTGTGCCGGTGTTGAAAGGCGGCCACGAGCCGATCGTAATTGGCAAGGCGCTATCGCTGTTGCGGGCGGATGCACAAGTAGCGGAAATGGAGCCTTTGTTGGCCTTTTTTGCTACGTTCGTGATGACGCCGCAAGAGGTGAGGAAGATGATGAGGTGGGACATGAGTATGTTACGGGAGTCGCCCTGGTACAGCGAGATCGAGAAAGAGGGATTGGAACGCGGCCTGCAGCAAGGGCTTGAGCAAGGGCTTGAACGAGGGCTTGAGCAGGGACAGGCTGAGATGCTGCTGCTGGTGCTTGGTCGGCGTTTCGGCCCTATGCCGATGGACATCGTCACGCGTATTCGCGCCCTACACAGCCCGCAGTTGGCGCAGCTAGTTGACGTCGCGCTGGACGCTCCCACGCTGGAGGCGGTGGCTGCTGCGCTGGAGCTGGCGCCCGCCGGCCCTGGTAACGGCAACGGCAAGCCATAATCCCTTGAACTGCGTTGCGCGCCGCCGGCCACGCGGTTGACTGGCCCGAAAACAGGCCGCGGGTGAACACGGATCGCCGCGGATGGGCCGGAATCTCACATACCCTGACGCCAAGACGCTAAAGGAAAATAGCTCTTGGCGTCTTCGCGTCTTGGCGGTTCAGCATCGCCCGCCGCAGACCAGCCAGAAGCACATGCGCGAACGCTAAGACGCCAAGAGAACGCTCTGCCGCTTTGCGGCTTGGCGTTTCAATTCTAGAATAGCCCATCGCTCACACAAAGACACCAAGGCACAAAGAGATGCCCCAATTTCTTGGTGGCTTTGTGGCTTGGTGTGAGTACGTCGGGGCGGCCACGCAGGATCGCCCCGACGTGACTATTCTGTTATGCAAACGTCTTATTTTTCGTGATATAATGTCCGTAGACCGGCAGCTGCTGTGGGAGCTGCTGGCGTAATGGCGGGGCGTGGTGTGCGCTCGTATGATCGTTGCAGCTTGACAAGGATCAACGGGCGTCTGTTTTCCTGATGGTGGACCCATGACCCTTTTCTCCGACAAGCACATGCATGGAGGCAAGCATGAAACAGTTCCCTGATGATCGACGCGCGTGGGCGGGCCTGTCCCGTCTCGGCGCGCTCATTCTGATGGTGTGGGCGACCGTGGTCACATCGGCGTGGACGCCGGCTGCGCACGCCGAGGGCACGCGCGAGCTGCTCACGAACGGCGGCAAACGCGCCTTAACCGAATTCCGTGATACGAAAACCGCCGATCTCTACCGCCGCACCTGGCTGCGGGTGTACGCCAAAGCCGGCGAAACGATCCTGATGGGCTCGTCGGGCATGGGCGTCAGTTCCGGCGATATCTGGCTGTGGAACCCCAATCTGATCAGCGACAGCCAGATGCCAACGGCCAGCATCCCTGCGCCCACCCTGAAATGCTCCACGAGTCAGTCCACCAAAGGCAAGCTGACCTCGCGCGCTCAAGAGCAGGCTGGCCCCTTGCCCACCAGCGGCGGCTACGATCCCTGCGTCTACACGGCGCCAGAAGCCGGCGTTTACTGGGTGGCGATGATTGGACCGTCCGGCATCTACGGCAACGCCGATGGCGCGGCTGGCACCATTGACACGCCCATCACCAACAACACGCAGGCCGCTGGCGTCTCGATGTGGGATATCACCGTGCGCGCAGCCGGCGTCGCTCAGTCGGGTCGCGTCTTTGTGGACTACCTGGCCATGCTGGCCGGCGGCAATGGCAGCACCTATCAGCAGTTCTCCACGATCTATGCCTCCTCGGCCGACGGGTTCATCTACCGCATTGATCTGCGCGGACTCGACCCCAATGGCTATATCCTTTACGGCAACAGCGTCGGCTTTCTCGATCCCGACGGACGCACGCCGATCTATCACGATCTGGTCGCTACAGACAACTCTCTTGCCACTACCGTGGGTGGGGTGAAACAGGCGCCGGCCACAGCCAAGATCTGGTTCAGCCGGCCGGCCGCGGACCTGCCGACGACGATCATCCCCACGCCGCAGACGCCCAGTATCAACAATGTGCTCTTCACCGGCTCTGCGGGCGGCACAGTGGGCGTGTTTGCCATTGGCGGCGAATTTCGCTACACGGGCAGCGTAGGCGGCATCTCCGAGATCGTCATCAGTCGTGATGGGACAAACTTCGACCCGACGCTCAGCACAAACCGCGTCCTGCGCAGCGTGACCGTGTCGGGCACCAACGTCATCCC
>CAZEPA010000550.1:0-3281 GCA_964513955.1 uncultured Anaerolineae bacterium
CTGGCGCGCATCGCGCGCGCGCAGCCGGCAATCTCCGCGACGGTTTCGCCTTTCATGCGCAAGGCCACCAGGAAGCCGCCAATCTGCGCCGGCGTGGCGTCGCCCAGCATGATCTGGCTCATGGCCGCAAACGCATCATCCTCGCTGAGGTCCTGCCGTTCCAACAGCCTGGCAATTGCTTCTTGAATCATCACTCTCCCCCGCCACACTCTGCACCGTAAACGAACTCACCCGCGGGCAACGCACTCCCGGTCTCCGGTCTCTACACACTCATCCGCTTCAGGGAAAGGAAATTGCGCAGCAAGTCCTTGCCGCCCTCAGTCAAGATGGACTCCGGGTGAAACTGCACCCCTACCACGTGGGGATACTGGCGGTGGCGCAGTCCCATCACCTCGCCTTCGGCCGTGAAAGCCATTACTTCGAGGGCCGGGGGCAGCGGCTCCAGCACAATCAAGGAATGGTAGCGTGTGGCGGTGAAGGGGCTGGGCAAGCCGTTGAAGATGCCGCGGCCGGTATGGTACACCGGCGAGGTCTTGCCGTGCATCAATCGCGGTGCGCGCACGACCTGCCCGCCGAAGACATGGCCCATGCATTGATGCCCCAGGCAAACGCCTAGAATCGGCGTCGTGGTGTAAAACCGCTCGATGACGGCGTTGGAGACGCCGGAGTCCCGTTCGGGCGTGCCCGGGCCAGGCGAAACGATGATGTGGCTGGGGGCCTGCGCGACCAGTTCATCCACCGTCACCTGATCGTTGCGCCACACGCGCAGCAGCTCACGCGGATCGCCCAATTTTTCCTGGATGATGATTTCGCCCACATACTGCACCAGGTTGTAGGTAAAGCTGTCGTAGTTGTCAATAAAAGCAATCATCGGCCGCGCCTCCGTGGTTCAGGTCGGTAACACAAAACCCATCGCTGTCTTCACGCGATGGGTGGTGGCGGCCGCGCGGGGCCGCACGCTGTCTGCGCCTTGTTTGAGAATGCGGTCCAATTCGGCCGGATCATCGGCGTAGGTGTGATAGCGCGCCTGGATCGGTTCAAGCGCGGCGATAACGGTCTCAGCGACCTCCTTCTTGAGAAAGCCGTAGCCTTTGCCCTCGAAGTGCGCCTCGATGCGCGACCGCTCCCAGCCCGTCAGAATCTCGAACACCGTCAGCAGGTTGAGCACCCCGGCGCCGGCCTCGGCAAAGCGCGTTTCGCTGCCAGAATCGGTCACCGCGCGCATGATCGTCTTACGCACCAGTTTGGGATCGTCCAGCAAGTTCACGGCGTGAAACTGGCCCTTATCGCTCTTGCTCATCTTCTGTTCCGGGTTGTTGAAGCCCATGATGCGCGCGCCGCTTTGGCGAATGACCACCTCGGGCACCACGAAGATGTCGCCGAACATGAAGTTGACGCGCTGGCTGATGTCGCGCGCAAGTTCCACATGCTGCTTCTGGTCTTCGCCCACCGGCACCAAGTCCGTGTCATAGAGCAGGATGTCCGCGGCCATCAGCACCGGGTAATCCAGCAGGCCGGTGCCCACGCTCTCCTGCTTCTGCGCCTTCGACTTGTACTGGGTCATGCGTTCCAGCCAGCCCAGGGGCGTCAGGCAGTTGAGCAGCCAGGTCAGCTCGGTGTGCTCGCGCACGTGCGACTGCACGAAGATCGCGCTCTTGGCCGGATCAATGCCGCAGGCCAGGTAGAGTCCGGCCAGCTCGCGCGTCTTTGCCAGCAGCGACTGCGGCTCGTAAGGAACGGTGATCGCGTGCAGATCCACGATGCAGAAAACATTATCGTAAGCATCCTGCGACGCCACCCACTGCGTGATCGCGCCCAGGTAATTGCCCAGGTGAATGTTGCCGGACGGCTGAATGCCAGAGAAAACACGTTTTTTCTTGGTCATAGGTTCTCTCCTCAAAATATCAGAGATCAGAGATCAGAGATCGCGGGGGGTGTTGTGTCGTAAATAGGATCTGGTTCCTTGACTACTGTTTTGACAGGAGGTAGCAGGTGCTGCTGACGGCGCAGATCCTTGACGAAAGCGTTGATGCCACGTGCCAGGTCTTCGAGACGCTGGGCGTCATTGGTAAATTGATCTTGAGCCATCAGCTCGCGCTGGACGCAGCGGCGCAGCCAGTATTTGGTCTCGAACAAGCTGCCGCGGGCGTAGTACAAGAACTGGATCTTGTCGCCGAAATGATAGCGCCCATAGCTCTCGGCAATGTTGGCGCCAATGGAGTCGGCAGATCGCACAAGCTGGCTACCGACTGTTTGGCGTTCGAAACTCTGCCATGCCTTCAGCCTCCCTGAGCAAATCCAACTCTTCCAACGTCGTCGCCACAGCCACCTCTTCCCGTCTCCTGCAATACGCTGTCGCTGTCCTGCATAACCTGTCTTCAGCACGTCACGCCACGCCTACCGAACGGGCGATCCTGGCTTCATTCCATCCAACTCACCCACCCCGGTCTCCGATCTCCGATCTCCGGTCTCTATAATCCATGCTCCGCCTGTTCCACCGCTACCGCCAACGCTTTGGCTTTGTTCATGCTCTCTTGCCACTCGGCCGTCGGGTCGCTGTCGGCGACGATGCCGGCGCCGGCTTGCAGATAGCAGGTCTTGCCGTGCATGACGATGGTGCGGATGGTGATGCAGGTGTCCATGGTGCCGTCGTAGTCAATGTAGCCCACGCAGCCGCCGTAGGCCCCGCGCCGGGCGCCTTCCAATTCCTCGATGATCTCCATCGCGCGCACCTTGGGCGCGCCGCTAAGCGTGCCCGCGGGGAACGTGGCGCGCAGCAGGCTGAACGCGTCGTGTTCCGGCCGCAGCGCGCCTTGTACATCGCTGGTGATGTGCATGACGTGACTGTAGCGCTCAACGTTCATCATCAGCGGCACCTTGACCGTGCCAAACTCGCTGACGCGGCCCAAGTCGTTGCGGCCCAAGTCCACCAACATCACATGCTCGGCGCGCTCTTTGGGGTCGGCCAGCAGCTCGGCGGCCAGGCGGGCATCCTCCTGGGGCGACGCCCCGCGCCAGCGCGTGCCCGCGATGGGGTGCAACTGCGCGGTGCGTCCTTCCAGGCGTACATGCATCTCCGGCGACGAGCCGACAATGTGCAGATCATCGGCCAGCTCCAGGAAGAACATGTAGGGCGATGGATTGAGCATGCGCAGCGCACGGTAAATCGTGAAGGGATCTGCGTCGGTGTCGCGCTGCAGGCGCTGGCTGAGCACGACCTGGAAGATGTCGCCCGCGGCAATGTACTCCTGCGCTCGCCGCACAGCCGTTTCAAATTCGGC
>CAZEPA010000551.1:0-3277 GCA_964513955.1 uncultured Anaerolineae bacterium
CCCTTGATGTTCCTGATCCAGAAGCGGCGGTCATCGACCGTGAAGTTGGGGTCATAGCCGACCAGCGTCAGCAACGAACCGACATAGTAAAGGCCGAACTGATTCATCAGCCAGCGCTCCATCGCCGGGTCGCTGGGCAGCTTGCTGTACGGTGGGGTTGGCCCGTCGCTGCGAACCTGACCGCTGGTTTTGCCGGAGATGGAAAAGCTCTTCCAGGTCAGCACGAAGTTGTTTGACTGTTTCGGCAGCTCCGGCGCGCAAAGCGACAGATTGCTGAAGCGCTCGGAGCGCTTAGCGTCGTGCCAGAGCACTGCGTCAAAGTGAATGCAATCGCTGGCTTTGAGCGTGAGGCTACGGGTCAGGGTCATCTGATCAGCCGGAATTTGCAGATTGCTGATCACCACCTTGGGCCACTCCGGGGCGCGACCGTCGGTAGACAGATTGTGGCGCAAGGCGTTATGCAGTGGAGTGCCCAGCAAGCTGTTGCGACTTGCCGCGCTTGCGGGCGTAGCCGCTTGCGACAGACTGGTTCCAATGGAGTGTCCTAGTCCGTTCAGGGAATCCAACGCCCCCTGCATGTCGGTTGTGGCGCAGCCCGTCAATACAAAAGGCAGAAGCAGCAAGCTCCGGTAGTGTTTCATCGCAGTTCCTCGCGAGGTTATCCGTTGAAGAGGGCATTGAGCCGGGCACACCAGGTTTCCGCCGCCCGGCGGCTCATGGGAAAGCTGAGCTGCGGTCGTTGCAGGTCGGCGGTTTGCAGCTCGATGGCGAAGTCTTTCGCGCGTACCGTGCGCTCGAAGGTCGGCACGCTCATGCCGCTGGCGTTGACCTGACGGCTACCGCCGTTCATCTCCATGCTCTCGACCTCGCGCCAGGTCATCCGCCAACCAAGCAGCCAGGAGAAGTCGTGCAGTTTGTATGCGTCATTGACCACATCACAGGCCGCGATCTTGCGATTCTGAGAGTCAAAAACAAGGAATGCCGGTGCGGGATAACCCAGGAGATGTCCAGCATCGAATGACAGTCCCTGCTGGGCGTTGATCCTGGCGACAAGGGCCTGACAGCGGGCCTGCAAGCGCGCCAGAAAGCGGAAGGACAGCGTGAAGATCGCCAGCGAAATCAGTAGATAGAGCATCAGCTCACTGGTCAACAGCCCCCAAAGCGATGCCTGTGACAGGCGCGCAGGCCCCACGCCGACCATCGCCAGTACAAGAATCAGCGTAAGACCAGCGGCAGCAAGACCTGAAAGCCCAGCCACCGGAACTGCCAGCCCCGCCGCCGCTCCCACCCCCGCAGTCTTCCAGACACTTGCCATAGGTCATCATCTCCATTTTGTTACTCATAGAGGTCATTCTATGGCGCTTGAATTAAATTGTCACTCATAGTGCGGGTACTTATAAGGCGTAGCCCTATAGAGGGGGTACTCATAGAGTCATTTCTCTTTAAGAAGAGAGAAATATGGCCCTTGATCCCCGACTACGCTTCGGCCTGAAGCTGATAGAAATCAGAAAGACCAGAGGGTGGTCGCAAGAACGCCTGGCACTGGAAAGTGGCTTGGCACGCAGCTATCTGGGGGGTGTTGAGCGTGGGCAGCGCAACATCGCATTGCTCAACATTTTCAAGCTGGCCGAGGCGCTGGGGGTGGAGCCTTCAGTACTGCTGGAGGCACCGGCTACCGGACAGGAGCCTGCACCGTAACATCGTAGCGTTACGTTATCGTAGCGTTACGATGTCGTCTGAAAAGGGTGAGTGCTCCGGGCAGGGCCGTCGAAGGAATATTGAAAACAGCCGACGCCAAGTAGCCCTGCTATTTTTAATAACGAGTAGCCACGCAGCGACCGGAGGGAGCGAAGGATTGCCTCCTTTGCTTGCCCCAACGTTCAAGGTGAACATGCGGTAGACCAGCCATGTGTAGATGTCCATCGCCAGAGGCGACTTTATGAGCGCACGTAGTGCCTCCATCTTGAGTGGCACGGGGGCGCTGATCAGACGTTTAAAAAAGTCTGTGCTCAAGGTGATCGAGCTTTCCCATGCCCCTCGTCGCACCGTATCGCGAGAGCTCCAGAAGACGAACGCCTCCTCCGCGATGAGGATGTTTCTGACGTGCAGCGCATCGCCATCTGCACCACCGACGGTAATCATCGAATGCACCAGCCGCAAGCTCTGGTCACGCACTCGCGCGATGTACCGGCCATCATTGTGCAGATCAAGACTTTGCAAGAATGCCGCCTGGGAACGCCCAAGCGATAGATCGGGACTACCTGTGCGAACGGCTTCAGTACACATCCACGCCAGCAGCAGGCGCGGCAGCCCGCCATACGGTACGCCATAGTCAGGGTTGGCTACGATGGAAAGGCTCAGCTTGCCCGTGCCGCGTTTGAAATGGTTGGTCTTGGGGTCTGTATGAGGAAGCGTGGCCTGCGCCAGAAAGTGTGCGATGTAGCCTGTAGCGCCTGCGTTGCGGGCCTGCTCGATCTCCAGCTCCACAGCTTCGTCGATCAAGTGGCGTACCCGTGGAGTCAATGCATGGGCGGCGTCGTGCTGCTCTGCCTGCTTCGCCACCTCGGTGGCATTCTGCCTGATCCGCTCCAGCGGATCGCGCTTGAGCGTGACTTCTGCCACACCAGCGTCCAGCAAATTGCCCACGCTGCGCATCGCCAAGTCCTGACCTTGACCTGCGAGATCGCGGCGATCAGGGATGGACAGCGTTGTTGCTGGCAGTGCGGGCGGCAGCGGCCTTCTGTCCAAGCCATGTATCAATCTCGTGCTCCAGCCATCCGACAACCCGCTTGTTGATCTGGATGCATACCGGGAATGTCGGATCATCGCGTGTGATCCGCCAGAGCGTTACGTCGTTGATACCGCCAAGCTTTTCGCAGACGGCCTTGCGGCGTAGAATTTTCATCGTCCTCACCTCCTGCACATTGAAAGTCGATGCAGGAAGTTTCAGATGGCGACCCGGCAGCGGTCACGGATTCCCAGAAGGGAATTTTTGCAGCAAAAAATCCGACGGCTGCGATGCAGGACAGGCAAGCGATGCACGGGCCTCGCTCCGGGTAGCAGCGGCCAAAGTGTATATGGAAGTGACTACAAGATGAGTGATAACAGAGACAATGCCGCTACCACACACGCTTTTCGGCTAAACTTCCTGTTCAACGTCTGAACGGACCTGCTCCCGGTACCTGTCGGTTCATGCCAGGTGCCGGCGCGGCCGCCGCGCCGGCAGGGCTGGCACGACGGCAAGCATCAGGCGCGCAGGAACGGCAGCGGCACGTCC
>CAZEPA010000552.1:0-3271 GCA_964513955.1 uncultured Anaerolineae bacterium
TCTCAAGCAGGGCGCACCGAATGCGCGCCAAAGGACAGCCGGTCTGGGGCTGGACGGCTGGCGCTATTGACCTGCTGTTCTTCTGGCAGGGCGACCATTGCAAAACGGCTTTCATGCGAGAATGGGATAGACGTCAACTACCGGGGGTGTTCCGTGATTGATCTTCGCCAGTACCGCGCCAATACCGCACGCCGCTTCGGCAGCGCCGGGCACTACCACGTCGGCTGGGTCATCGACGAAGCAGGACATCTTCTGCCGATCCTGCTTACGGACAGCGGCGTCCGCGAAGCCCGCGACCGCGCCATCGTGAATCGGGAAGACGTGCCTGCAATCCACTGGCTGCATCGCTTCATTGCTTGGCTTTGGGAGTTCACATGAACGAGGGCGGTCTGCCGCAGGCTGAAATCACCATGTTGCAGCTCTACACGCTGCTTCGGCTGGTGCGTGACGAGCAAACACGGCTATCGAGCCGGCTTGAGGCGTTGGAAAAGGACACAAGCGAAGTGACTGGAATGCTCAGGTCAAGCAAGGCGTTAGTCGCGCTGCTCAAGGCGTCCGTGTTCATCGCCGCTGGTGTTGCAGCGGTTGCCAGCGCGCTGCACGCATTGGGATTACGCGCATGAAACTGATCGACGATTGGCGCAAAGCGTGGCGCTTCCATTCAATGCGAGCATCGGCCATCGGCTTCATCCTGACCAGCTTTGCAGCATCGCTTGCGCTGGCAGGGGGCGCTGCGGCATGGGTCACTGTGCTGGACATGAGCATCGTCTTGTGGCTCGCCGCTATCATCTTCCTTGCGTCCATGATCGGGCGCATCATCGCGCAACAACATGACGACGAAAAATGAGCCAAACATCCGCACGCTACGGCTCGAAACTCTTGCTTGGTACGGCTTCGGTCGTAGCCATCATCGCGCTGTTGGAGGGCGGCAAGTCGCTGGACGGGTCGAGTGTGGTCTATGCCGACAAGCTGGCGGGTGGCATTCCGACCGTTTGCAACGGCATCACGCGCCACGTCACGACTACGCCAATCGTTGTCGGCGAGCGCTGGCCTGCTGAGAAGTGCCAGCGCGAGGAGTCGGCGGCGATTGCCAAGGTCCAGGTGCAGCTCGAAAAGTGCTTCGGGCCGGTGCCGCCGCAAAAGGTGTTCGACGCTGCAACCAGCTTTGCTTGGAACGTCGGCGTACCGGCAGCCTGCAAGTCCGTGGCGATGCAGTACTGGCGCGCGGGTGACTGGCGCACCGGCTGCTCTCGCATGGCAAAGTCGCTGTCCGGCAAGCGGGTGTGGGTTTTTGCTGGCGGCAAGTTTCGTCAGGGCTTGGCAAATCGCCGCGACTTTGAGGCGCGGTACTGCTTGGGGGGTACATGATCTTTGTCGTAATCATGATCGGCGCGATCGTGCTGCTGGGTGCAACGCTGGCGCTAGGGCACTCACCGCGCGCGCCGGAAGCTCCAACTATCCTCGGCGAGGATGACGATGATCTCACTTAAGCTAAAGCTCTATCTGGTCGTGGCCGCGCTGGCCGTGCTCGCCATCAGCGCGGTCGGGTGGCGCATCTACCACAACGGCAAACTGGTCGAGCGTGCGCGCCAGACGCAGGCGCAAAATACCGCGCTAACGCAGGCTGCCACTGTTTCACGGGAAACAGCCGAAACTCGCGCGGTAGAACAAACACAAGTCCAGCAGGAGGCTCAACGTGTCGAAACCATCATCCGCGAGCGTATTGTCCGCGTGCCTGTGCCTACTGCTCCCGCTGACCCTGACATCTTGCGCGCTGTTTCAGCCGCGCACGACGCCGCAATTTGCGCCGCCCAGCGGGTGCAGCGAGCGGAGTGCCGTCCTGCTGCCGCCACCGCCACCGACAAACAATGACTGGCGGCATTGGGCGCTGGCATACGTCGGGGCACTGTCGGCGTATACGGACAGCGAGAATGCCCGTCGTGTCACGGCGGACTGCCTCGACAGGATGCGTGAGCCGAAGCGGTGGTGGCAACGGTAGGCGTTATGCTCCGCTTTTGGGGTCTACTGCTCGTTAGGTTGCAATCGCCACATGCTGACCATCCTCGGCCCTCTAGTGCCTTTCCGCTGCCTGACTTGCTCGCGCACGATGCGCCCCTGCCGATGCAGGCTGTTCAGCCGCGTACACGCATCGCGTGTGGCCGTTCCAATCTCTGCTGCAATCTCCCTAGAAAGGGCAGGCCCATCTTCCAGTGCCCTGATAATGTCGGCTGTCGTCGTCACGCTGGAACCCTCGCGCCAGTGTCATATACCCGCACCACCGCGCCGATCATGCCAGGGGGTGTGCAGATCACACCAAGGTTTTCGCCGTCGTAGTCCTTGCGCACAACGTAATCGGTTCCTGATTCGGCAAAATGCGCAAGCAACACGGCCGCGCTTTCCAGCAACTCATCGCCGCCAGATGCGCCGGCTCGTTTTATCAACTGACCAGCAATTTCAAGCATGTTGTTTTTCATTCAGCCTCCGGTTGCAACCTAACAAGTCGTTCAAGCCGAGCCCGCTTCGCGGTCTCGGTGCGGTTTGTGTGTGCCGGCAGCGGGCCGGCTTAACTCAATCGTTAGGCGTCACCAAAATGGGTTCCTCACACGCCGACAGGTGGCTTGTGAAAGCCCATCCAGTAATGCAAGTTCGTCTTTCAGCCGTTTCAAATCAGCTTCTATCCGCGCCTTTGCTGCGCGCTTGGCTTTCTCGAAACTGCGGAACGTCGTTGGGTCTTTGTCGTGGCGCGTGCCTTCGTACATTGTTACGCCTTCGCCGTGCCTTGGGTGTGCGTCGTACCAAATCATTGCCTCGTCCTTCGTGGTTGACGCCTAACAATTCGTTCAAGCCGACTCCGCTTCGCTGCGCGGCTTAACCGCAGCGTTAGTTCTGCCCACGGATTCCTGCGGCGCAGAAGTTCGCCTCCTCAACCCATTCGGTGTATTCGCCAGCCGTCTCAATGGCACGCGCGCACTCCTCACGAACTGCCTTCGCAACGTCTAGCGCAAAGTCACCGTAGAGCGTGCAAACACCCAATCCGCCCATGCCACTTTCGTCGGCAATGCGGTTGACCAGCGCCTCTAGCTCTTCGTTTGTCATTTCGTACTCCGGTTGTCAGAACTAACAATTCATTCAAGCCGACGCTGCTTCGCGGCGCGGCTTAACTCAGGCGTTAGGGCGCAGTTCGCTCTTCGCGCCAGTCAAGATGTTGTATTCAACCCGCCAAAACTCCGCTTGCTTCCAGCCTTCGCGGTTCTCTCGCTCAAGCTCTACA
>CAZEPA010000553.1:0-3270 GCA_964513955.1 uncultured Anaerolineae bacterium
TGCTGCCAATTTGATCATTGGTCCATGCCAGAATGTCAGGGCCATCGCCAACCGGCACCGCGATCGTCAGTGCGTCGCCCAGGTTGTCCACCTTGGAAAGTTCGATCGAGAGGCCTGGATGCGCTGCTTCATAGGCTTTGAACACAGCCTCGATAGATTTCACCGCGTCGCCGGCCCAACGGTGCCAGATTGTGATCTGCGTGGTGGCAGGCGCTTGGGTGGCCGCGGGAGACTTTGTGACGGTGGGGGCTTTGGTGGCGGTCGGAGACTGCGTGACAGCAGGGGGCTTGGTGGCAACGGGAAGCAGGGTGGCGACGGGAACCTGAGTTGCCTGAGGGAAAACAGTGGGCGCCGCCGTCGGAGTCGCGCCCCCGCAGGCGGCGAGGCTGAGAGACGCCAGGATGAACAGTGACGTCATGGCAAATACGGACCTCTTCATGTTTCTCCTCAAAGTGACATCATGACGCTGGTTGCGCTTAACGGGCGTTGACAACGAGACTGTCAGCAGGTTGGCAGGCAGCGGAATCAACCAGGTTGCTGCGGTGCAGATCAGCCAGTTGGTCAGGGCCGCCCACCTCGATGGCTGGGCCTTGTAAGATATTCTGCAAGACCATAGCCACTGCGCCCAGCGCCACGGCATCTCCACCAAGTCCAGCGGGCAGGATAGGTGCGGCCTGCGCGCTGGCGTGCATGGCCCGTGCATTCACGGTTTGGCGCAATGGATCCAGCAGGAGATCAGCAGCCTGGGAAACACCGCCGCCAATCAACACCCGCCCGGGGTTGAACAAGTTAATCATGTCAGCAATGGCAATTCCCAGCAGGCGGCCCGCGTTTTGGAACGTTTGCAGGGCCAAGCTGTCGCCCTGGCCCGCTGCGGAGGCCACCTCACGCGTCGTGATCGTGTTTGGATCAGCGATCATAGACAGGCTGCTGCGGTGCCCGGCCAGCAAGGCAAGGCGCACCTGATGAGCCAGAGCATCGCCCCCGGCCACGGCTTCCAGGCAACCATAGCTGCCGCATTTGCAGGGCGGCCCATTCTCCATGACCGTGACGTGTCCAATTTCGCCAGCAAAACCGCTTTCGCCGCGATAAACCTGGCCGTTGATGAGGAAACCGCAGCCGACCCCAGTTCCGACCTTGACAAAGGCCAGGGCTTGGACGCCCTGCCCTGCCCCATACCAATACTCTCCCAACGCGCCCAAGTTGGCGTCGTTGTCCAGATACACGGGTGCGCCTAAATGGTCGCTCAACATTTGCCGAAAGGGAAAACAATCCCAGCCCGGCATGATGGGCGGCGCCACCACCGATCCGTTGAGCCAGTCCACCGGACCAGGCACGCCCACGCCGGCGCCCACAAAACGCATCTCTTTGCCGATTTCGTTCACGGCCTGCTGTAGGGCCGCGTTCAAGGCCGCGCTGACGGCTTCCATGCCAGCCTCAGGCCCGGCGCCGATGCTGAATGGGGCAACGAATCGAATGATGACCGTTGGCGCCAGGTTGGTCAGCAGAAGGGTAATGTGCGAAGCGCCCAGTTCGATGCCAGCCACCAGCGCTGCATCCCAGTTGAAGGACAACAGCATCGGCGGGCGACCGCCGCTCGAACTGCCTTCGCCCATGTCGGTGATCATGCGTTCATCTAGAAGATCCTGGGCGATGGCAGAGATGGTCGAGCGGCTCAAGTGCGTCAGTCGAGACAGGTCGGCTCGCGAAATCGGACCTTGGGTTCGCAGGACGTTCAGCACGAGAGCTTTGTTCAGTCTACGCATTAAGCCGGGATCGGCCGTGAGAGTCATGGAAAGCACATTCACAAATGATGGGCGAAAAACAACCCAAAACGAATCATTTTCTGTGTAAAATGTACCATGCGCTCATACTTTTGTCAATAATCTCAACAAATCAATCGCACTTACCGCGTGTTTGACTCTGGCTGTGTCTCCGGTGACTTCATGGCATGCGCCCAGAAAATCACGGTGCGGAGGCGCTTCCACGGGCGGCAGACTACCCACGCGCCGCTTCTGTCCACCGCCGACGCGTGCGAACCTTGTTGTTTTGGGGTTGCTCTCAAAGTTAGGTACAATGTCATGGTTCTGATTTCTAAAAACAAGCAAAGGAGCGCGTTGTGGAGCGTGAATATCTGACGTGGCAAGAGGTAGACGCCCTGATTGATCATTTGATTCCGCAGTTTCGTCGGGGTTACGATGCCCTGCTCATGATTACGCGAGGCGGCATCATCCCAGGTGGGCTGATCGCTGAGGCGCTCAATCTGCAATACGTGCTAACGGCCGCGGTGGAGTTCTTACCCTCCTCTGAGCAAAAACTGGCCTGGCCGACGTTCTTGCAGTTTCCCGCTGATTCGCAGCTCCGTAACAAGGTCATCCTGGTCGTAGACGACATCTGGGACAGTGGGCGCACCATCATGACCGTCAAGGGGCGGATCGAGGCCGTAGGCGGTACGGCCGAAACGGCCGTGCTGCATTACAAACCGGGGCAGTCATTCTTTGCGCGCGAAGGCCCAACCTACTACGCAGCCATCACCCACAAGTGGATTGTGTACCCATGGGAAATGGATCGCGGACCTGACCTGGTGATGCGCCCCCTCATTCCAGAATTGTCTTAGTTACGATATTCTCTACGAGGTGGGCATGTCGTTTCCGCAAGCAGAAATTGTCTGTCACAACGGCCGCTTAGTGGCCGCCGGCCAAGCGCAGGTGCCGGTTTTTCACCCCGCTCTATACGGCGCCTACGGCATTTATGAATCTATCCAGGTGGCATCGGGCGTCATTTTTCATCTGGAAGATCACCTTGCGCGCTTGGCTGCTTCGGCGGCGATCCTGGAAATGCCGCTGCCGCACGACACGCCCCACATCGCGAGCTGGATTCCCGGCCTGCTGGCGGCCAGCGGCTTGAGATCCTGCCTGCTCCGGCTATTTGTGCTGGGCGCCGACGCCGGGGTTTCGGGCGACACCTTCATCTGGGCGCAATCGCTGCCGATCTATCCGTCGCACCTGTACAGCGAAGGCGCAGGCGCAGTGACGTTCGAAGGCGAGCGCGCCCTACCCCAGGCCAAATCGTTGAACACGCTGGTCAATTTCCTGGCCCGCCGTCAAGCCCAACGCCAGGGCGAGCACGAAGGCCTGCTGATGAGTCAGGGTACGATCAAAGAAGGTTCGAGTTCAAACCTGTTTGTGGTGCGCGAGGGCCGACTGCTGACGCCGCCTCCAGCCCAGGTCCTGGCTGGCGTGACGGCGGACGTCATTCTGACCCTGGCCG
>CAZEPA010000554.1:0-3259 GCA_964513955.1 uncultured Anaerolineae bacterium
AAAATCGGGGCAGCGTAGTTCTGTGGTATAATCATGTGCCTGCCCGGCCGTTGACTTGCGGCAGGCGCACTAACCAAGAGAGGATCAGCAAGACATGACGAAGCAGTGGAGTACCCCCCCAGCGATGCAGATTGATGTCAAGAAGAATTACTCAGCCACCATTGTCACCAACCGGGGGACGATCGAAGTGGCCTTGTCGGCGCAGCATGCCCCGAAGACGGTGAACAATTTCGTTTTCCTGGCGCGTGAAGGCTTCTACGATGGCGTTTCGTTTCACCGCGTGATCAGCAATTTCATGATCCAGGGCGGCGACCCGACCGGAACAGGGACTAGTGGGCCGGGTTATCGCTTCGAAGATGAAACGCGCGGCAACCCGCTCAAGCACGAGACCGGCGTGATCTCCATGGCGAACGCGGGGCCGAACACCAACGGCAGCCAGTTCTTCATCACGCATGCGCCGCAGCCGCATTTGAACGGCAAGCACACCGTTTTCGGCAAGGTCGTCAAGGGGATGGAGGTGGTCAACGCCATTCGTCAGGGCGACAGGATTTCCAGCGTCACCATTACCGAGGCGTAGGCGCCGGGCCGCTTGGCCAGGAGAGAGGCTCCTGACAAGTCCGCCGTTCACATCAGCGCACCTGTTTCTGCGCCATGCGCTGGCCGCGCATCGGGAGTGGACGCAAGCCCTCTGACGTGCCCAGACCGCCTTGGCGCTGATCGAGTTCTACGGCGACGACGCCGGTCGCGGGGTGGTGGTCTACGCGATTGCCCGCTCGCTGGCCGGATTGCGTCAGCGAGCCGCGGCTTTCGAAGCTTGCAGACCGCTTTCGCATCCACAAGCGCCACGGCAACCGGCTGGCGCAGAAAAGCACGCAGCGGCGTCTAGAGAAACTACTGCAGGTGAATTGACCGCCGCGCGGCTCTGTGTATAATGGGCAAGTAAGATCGTTTGATTGCTGGAATTCCAAATTCGAGCGATTTCTCTACCACATAGAACCAAAGAGCACAAAGACTCCGCCAATCTGCGACTCTTTTGCCCTTTCTTTGTGCTCTATGCGTCCCTTGTGGTCAAGTCCGTGCTGACTTTGTATTGCTGATCTGACTGCCAATACGGAGGATCAACGTTGCCAATTCTTGAACCGACTTCCACTATTCAACGCTTGGAGAAACCGCTGGACGATGATGATGCCCACTACGTGTCGCAGATCGAAGCATGGTTAGCGGCTGGCGGCGATGAGCTGGTAGATTGGGAAGAAATCAAGGCGGACGTTGACCTATCGGCGTAGTACCTTACCAGTTGACTTCTTGCACCATCAGCAAGAAACCGCCAAGACGCGAAGAACGCCAAGTGTCGTTCAGTTTTCTTTGCGGACTTGGCGCCTTGGCGGTTCCGATTTCCTGTTTGGCTTCGGCGTGGCCGGGGTCAGAACCCCCAAAAAATCAAGGTAACGATGCGTAATGCATATCTTAGTCGTTGACATCGGCACCGGCACGCAAGATATCCTATGGTTCGATTCGACGCGTGACCCGGAAAACTGTCTGAAGTTGGTGATGCCCTCGCCGACCTTGCGCGTGGCCGGGCAGATTCGGCAGGCCACGGCGGCGCGGCAGCCGCTTCTGCTCAGCGGCGTGCTGATGGGCGGCGGGCCAAGCGCCTGGGCCGCCGAGGATCACCACAAGGCCGGGCTGCCCCTTTGGGCCACTGCGGCCGCCGCGCGCAGCTTCAACGACGACTTGGAGGCTGTGCGCCGCGACCTGGGCATCGAAGTCGTGAGCGAAGATGAGGCCGCGGCGCTGACCCGGCGGACGGATATGGCGCACGTGGTGTTGAAGGATTTTGACTATGCGGCCATCGCGCAGGCCTTTGCCGCCTTTGGCCTGACCCTGCAACCCGATGCAGTGGCCGTGGCGGTGTTCGATCACGGCGACGCCCCGCCCGCCGTCAGTGATCGCCAGTTCCGCCTCGATTACCTGGCGGCGCGTTTGCAGACCGACAGCCGCCTGTCCACCTTTGCCTTTCCGGCCGCGGCCGTACCGCCGATCATGACCCGTTTGCAGGCCGTGGCGGACAGCGCCCGCGCGGAAGTCTCAGCGCCGCTGTTGGTCATGGACACCGCGCCCGCGGCCGTGCTTGGCGCCTGGGATGATCCGGTGGTCAGGGCGCACCCCTCGGCGCTCATTGCCAACGTAGGCAACTTCCACTGCCTGGCCTTTCAGTACCTGGACGGCCGTTTTGTGCGCCTGTTCGAGCATCACACCGGGCTGCTGAACCAGGAGACGCTGGCTGGCTGGATCGAGCGTCTGGCCGATGGCTCTATCCGCCATGAGGAGGTCTTTGCCGGGCACGGGCATGGGGCCGTGGTGTTGGATGAGGCGCCGGTCGCACTCGATTTTGTCGCGGTCACCGGGCCGCGCCGGGCGATGCTTAATCGCGGTCGGCTGCCCGTGTACCTGGCGGTGCCGCACGGCGACCAGATGATGGCTGGCTGCTTTGGCCTGCTGCGCGCCTGCGCCGATCATTTTGCCAACTGGCGCGACGAGATCGTCCATGCCCTGGATAACGGACAGGGCGCCAGCCTCTGGTGAACGCCATGCTCGCGGCCGAATCGCTGCACATGGCTTGAAAATGTCTTTACGCAAAGACGCCAGGAGACATCAATCCTTTGCGTCCTTCGCTTCTTTGCGACTTTGCGTTGAACAACGGGATTTTACGCAGGTGTCTGACTAATGAAGATCATGCCCTGAGGAGAAAATGATGAGCGACTATGAGATTACAGGAACCCGCGTCGAAGTGCTGCGGCACATCCCTTATGGCATTCACATCATCACGACGCGTGACCACGAGGGCTTACACGCAGCTTCGGTCAGTTGGGTAATGCAAACGTCGTTCGAGCCGACGCGCTTGATGGTTGCGTTGCGTACGTCATCGCGCATCTTACAGCACATCCTCAACAGCGAGGTGTTTGCTCTCAATCTCGTGGCCCGCGAACAAAACCAGATGGCGCAGGCTTTCTTTCAGTACGTGCACGCCGGCTTCGATCAGGACACGCTCCAGGGTTATCGTTGCCGCCCGGGCGAGACTGCTTGCCCTTTGTTCGTGGATGCGGCCGCTTGGATCGAGTGTCGAAATATGTGCAGCATCGAGGATTGCGGCGATCACACTTTGCTCATTGCGGATGTCGTGGAAGCCGGGCTGCGCCTCGCCGCATTCACGCCCCTCGAACTGTGGGAATCGCCCTGGTCGTACGGCGGTTAGCAT
>CAZEPA010000555.1:0-3250 GCA_964513955.1 uncultured Anaerolineae bacterium
ACGGTAGACCAGGCGATGCATCAAGCGGTCGCCGATGGCATCCAGGTAGGCATCGCTCGACACGCCGGGCTGGGGGATGCAGTTACGCGTCACGCCGACGCACGGCAAAGGCGACCAGGGCGCGGTGGGCAAGATTAAGTTCGGTTGTCCGGCCTGCCCAAAGGTGGAATTGGCGGGGGTCGCCCAATCCACATGAAACTCCCATAAACGCAAAGCGTCCTGTTCTGCAATCCAGGTTTCATCGTCCACTTCAGCAAAGTAACCGGGAGCGCCCGCGGGCGGCGGCGGGCCATCCAGGTCTGCGGGCAGGATGCCGCCGAAATCAGAATTGACGCTGGAGAGATCGAAGTGCACCAGGCGCGCAGGCAGGCCTTGCAGCATTTGCATGCGTTCAAAAGCCCACACGCCCGCGCCAGCAAAACTGCTGCTGGTAAAGAGATTCGCCGTCATGTAATAGGCATCCGGCCAGACGCCGAGCTTGGGGTAGTCGTTGAACTTGTCCCGTTTGACGAGGAAGGCATAGCGATGCCAGGCGCCCAAGGGATCACCGGTCTCGGAAATGGCAATACACTGATAGACGTTGCCCGGCAAGCTGCTGGGCCAGGCCATGAAGCTGAGCAGCCAACGGTCGGCCAGATGGTCATAGAGCGCCAGCGGGTCGCCGCTGTCGTTCAGTTCACAGCCGGTGCCAAAGCCTTGAAAGAGAGTGGCCTCGTTGGCCGGGCCAAAGAGCAAGTCGCCAGACTTGTTGTAGATGGCAAAGGAGACATTGACGAACTGCACATAATGGTTGGGGCCGACATCGCCGTTCGTATCGGGCGGCAGCAGACTGTCTACGTTGCCCATCCCTTCGAAGCTGAGCAGCGGTCCCGGCAAATGGCCTCCGTCGGCCGACGGGGCCTGCACAGCGACCTCGGCGACGGCCGCGCGATTCTTGGCGCTGCGCGCAGCTTTGGGCAGGGGATACCGGGGCCGTTCCACCAGTTTATGGCTCGTTTTGGTCACATGCGCCAGTTGGCTCAAGGGCGCTGAGGTGTCATTCTTAACCGACAGCAGAACCTCTGGCTGAAACGGGGCCGATGGCTGATTGGGCGAAAGCGCTGCCTGGGCGGCCCATGACGTCATGCTGAGCAGCATGGTGAGCAGCAGACCCATGCCGAATGAGAAGAACATGGGGCGCCTGCGCGCGCCCATGCACAAATCAGGAGCAGACACGATGGGTTGTGTGGGAAACAGGTGCAGCATACAAGACTCCTCTGATCATCGCAGTCAGAACGACTGTCGGCATACAAAGGTCAAGGTGAGGAACAACAGGCCAGCAAGCTCATTGTACGAGTGAACCGATGGGATGTCAACTAACGCCGAGCGAAGAGTTGCGTCTCAGAGTAGAAATCGCCTCGGCGCCGTGCGGGAGGCTGCCGCGGCGACTGTGGCGGCGGTCAACATGCCGGGAACCGCGTTTGCTCAACGCGCGCTTGTCACCCAAAACTGACGCCCATCGCTGGTCACCTCGACGGCGCCGCTGAGATCGGTGCGCAGCACAGGAATGCCCAGGTCACGGTAGCGGGCCAGGATCTCCGGCTTCGGATGGCCGAACGGATTATCCTTGCCCACCTCGATGATTGCCAACTGTGGATGCACCGCCTGCAGCCAGGCCACGGTGGATGAAGTTTCCGCGCCGTGATGGGGCACTTTGAGGACGGCCGCCTGCATCCACACGCCTTGCTGCTGCAGGTCTTCTTCCATGATCGCTTCGATATCGCCTGGCAGCAGTACGGCAAAGCGGCCAAAACGCAGGCGAAGGACAACGGAGTTGTTATTCGCATCGGCTGAGGTGTCGCTGACGAGCTGCGCGCCCGGCGAAAGCACATCGAGCCACACGCCATCGCCCAAGTCAATCTGCGCGCCCGCCTGGGCGCGCGCGACTGGCGCGTGCGCAACCGTCAAATTGGCTTGCCACTGGACAAATTCAGGCGCGCGCGATTCGAAACCACTGACCAGCACCTGCCCCACCTGGTAACGCGTGACCAAAGGCACCAGGCCGCCCAGGTGATCGAGGTCAGGGTGGGTGTTGACCACCAGGTCGAGGCGTCGCGCCCAGAAGGGCAAGGCCTCGCCAAGCGCGGAGAAAAGCGCGCTTGGCGCGGGGCCGCCATCAATCAGCGCCGTATTGCCCCCTGGCGTTTCGATCAGAATGGCGTCTCCTTGTCCCACATCCAGAAAGGTGACATGCAAGCGCCCATCTGGCAGCTGCGTCAACGCCAGAGCTGTCACCACCAGCGCGCCGGCGAGCGCGGTCAGGGTGGTTGTAGCAGGGAGCTGTGCGAGCAGCCCGGTCAGCCACCGCCGCCGCCGTTCGCCCGCCTGCTGACTCCACCACCACAGGCCGCCAATGAGCGCGTAGCTGGCCCACATCCAGGCGGCGCTGAAGTGGGGCAGTTCCACCGACGCGCCCGGCAAGGCGCTTGTCCAGCGCACCACGGCTACGGTATAGCTGAGGCAAAGCCAGGGCGCCAAAGCCAGGAGGCGCGCAATCGGCAAGAGCGGCGACACGAATCCTAACAGCAGAGCGCCGCCGCCCCACAGCATGATGGGCGGCTGTGCGGGGAGAATGAGCATGTTGGTGAGCAGCGAGATGATCGGCAGGCGGTGAAAGGTGTAGACGATCAAAGGCAGGGTGGTGACGTTGGCGGCCAATGTGACCAGCAGGGCGTCGTTGAGCAAGCCAACCAACTGTTGCGCGCGTGACGATGGCAGCCCGCGCTGGAGAAGACGTTCGGCGCTCTCTTTGAATCGCGTCGAAAACAAGATCAAGCCGAGCGTTGCCAGGCTGCTCAACTGCAAACCGACGTTCCACAAATCAAGCGGATTGATCAAGGTCATCAGGAACACGGCCGCAGCCAGTGAGGTGAGGGCTTCGCTTTGGCGTCCGAGATAGAGCGCAACCACGGCGAGCGCGCCCATCAACCCGGCGCGTACTACAGCCGGGTCCGCGCCCACCAAGAAGACGTAAACGGTCAAGCCGCTCAACACCAACCAAACCGCCCGCCGCTTGCCAAACAGGCGCGTGGCCCCCGCCGCCAACATCGCCACGACCAGGCTGATATTGGAGCCTGAGATGACGATGATGTGCGAAGTGCCGGTCAGGTTGAAACGTTCGTAGAGGTCCTTGGGAATCTCGCGATCAATGCCCAGCAGGATGCCTTGCGCCAGGCCAGCGGCCGGCGCCGCCATCAACTGCGTGATGATC